>JAGYLD010000139.1 GCA_018401355.1 Bacteroidales bacterium | reverse complement strand
TGTATTCCTTTAGAAACGCAGATATTGCTATTTTGTAAAAGCCAGATAAAGAGAGTTGTATGATAATTATGAAATCATTGTCGCTACACAAATATTGCGAATCACTTATCCTAAAGGCTTAACTATGACTATACCTTCAAAACACTTCTATAAAAGACATACTGTAATATCCATTTTTGGACTAATAATCGGAGCCATTGGCGGTTCTTTTTACTAAATTGAAGTTGGCTGTGTTTCCGTCCCCTGACCTTTAACCTCCAATCCATGGATCATGACAATTTGGGGAGATGCCGCAGGACATCTTATTTTGTTTTCTTCAATAGAAAGACATGAAAAATCGAAAAGATAATATTGTTGACTAATACCAGAATTTATCTTTTTTACAAATCAGTTTTCAGAATATCAAATTTTGCCCTGAAAATTATCTGTGTATTTTGTGAATGTATCAACTCAAAGGGCAAGTTCATATCTTTGACATCCAGACCAGTAAAATCATGCACCCATTCACTGTGATGTGTCCAGGTATAGTAAGTATATTTACTTCCATATTCAGGACTTTTTATATGCACAGTGTCCTTAGCACTACTGAAGCTTAAATTTGTAGTATCTATTTTGCTTTTCAAATCACCATCTGCAACTGTTAGAGTATAAACAGTCGAGCTTGGAGAAGAATTTGGTTTTAATAATGTTGACCATCCTCTTTCTTCTATCGAGGAAATATATCCACTTTCAGGATTGATAAATGAGCCTTTTCGTTTCAAAGAAGCAACCGAAAAGATAGTTATGGGCGGATTCATTGTAATGGTATTCCCATTTTTTAATTTCAGGATCTGATCATACTGAACATCTGTACCTATAATTCTGTAACCACCAGCTGATGAGGGATCAATTTCTATATTATCCTGTTGCTCTACTAAATAAGATATTTCGTTAATATACTGATTATTACTGGCTGTTGGTGTCAGATAATTCTCCGGAACATAGTTTTTCAAACCAGATAAACCCGGATTCTTACCGCAGTCTAAATAATCGGTATAATGTTGGCTGTTTGTTTTCGTATAAGTAAGCGTTTTATCAAATACGCCCTGGTTTAGCAATTGATAACCCCATAACCACCGTAATGCGAAAAACCCAAATTGCATCGTATTTGTTGATGTTTTTGTGTCAGTGGCAGTCGCAGGATCAGGGTCTTCCGGGTTCCACCATTTTACTTCAACCTTAAAGTTAAGATCATTCACAGTATGATACCAGGGGGTTGCCTGGTCAGTAGCCATTATTGAAATATTAATATTTGAAGGAAAAACTTCTCCTTCCCCTCCCTCACAAGATGCATTATAGAACAGCCATTGGTTATCGGGTTGTGCTGTGTTTACTTTTAATGAATTCTCCCATTTAGTATAAGCGAACTGGCTTAATGCCGGTGCAGAAGTGTTTGTTGTTAAGTCAAACTGGGCCGAGGTTATATCACGAGAAGTGCAAGTTATTTTATCTGGCGACATATTTGTTCCGTTATAGTATAAGGGGACATAAACCACACCTCCAGCCATAGGGTTCTTATCATCTGCATCATGCTGCAACTGGGCAGTAACAAACAAAGCCCTTCCCAGGATATTCTGGAAATCATTGTCAGGAGCAACACCATAAGGAGCATACTTCATATCTTCAACATACTGTTCGTGTGTAAGGTCTATTGTATTGACAATCAACCTTCCTGCAACATTTATGAGAAGTTGGTTTTGTTGTTCAATATAGGTATTAAACGTATTTTTTTTATAGTTAAAGAACTTATCCGGGTTATCCTCTCCGTCATTAATAAAATTACCTTTAATTATAAGTCCTTTTAACTGGTGATGAACTGCTTTCATAAAAATGTTCTCCAGGAAAACATAATAGTTAAGTGCATCCTCAGGGGTGGGTTTTTTATTCTTCAATATATATACGTCAAGTATATCCTGCAAAAGATTTGAAGCACCAGAGGTCACACTTTTCCCTAATATATAATTAATCTTCGATATATTATCATCAAGATTGCTATTATTCACAGAAGTATTAAATTGAGAGAACTCATTTTCAAGATCATGCATTTTACTTCTTCTCTCAATATCTGATAAACCGGTAATCTTATTTGCAATTGAGTCTGCCATATGAATATAATAATACAGGCCGCTTGCCGGGTCTTCTATGCTGTATAAATCGTCCAAAACTCTTTCAGCATCTTCCAATTCCATCCATCTGGCTTCGGCCAATAACTCAATAAAATCAATTTTCATTTCCTGAGCCAATTCTTTCAGCTGCTCCTCTATTTTCTTTATCTGTGCTTCAACTTCCTTAATTTTATTCTTTACATCACTAATAACCTGCTTTACCTTATTAATATCCTGCTGAACATCCTGATAATCTTTCATAACCTGCTTTATGTCATAAGCAGGATCAAGGTCTTTCCAATTGAACTTATACATATCTGATTCAACCTGGTCTGTAGCAGCAAAATGTGATCCTATTAAATACGAATGGAGTATATGATCATTCCTTTTCTCAAAATCTGATGTAATATCCATATTCCTGAAAGCTATCGGTGGTGGAGGTTTGTCAAGATTAATCATTGCCGGAGTAGGTGTCAGATCATTATCAGCATCCTCATTTTTCTTACAGGAAATGCTTGAAGTTAAAACCAAAGCACTGGTAATAGTAATAATTATGATTCGGTGTAAAAGTTCTTTTTTCATGACATATGAATTAGGTGGAACAAATAGTAGGCAAAAAGAAAATTAAATATCCGTAAACGCTGTCAAACAGGAAAAGGAAAGAATTAAGCCAATTTTCATTTTGCCAGGATTTGAAGGATTCGGATAATTATTATAATAAACACACAAAAATAATAATCATAAATAAATATGTCAATAGGCTAATATTTGAAAAGTCTACGTATTTTCCCCATTACAGGAGATATGAAATTTTGGCCAAATTTTGGCCTCCAGCCCCTGCTAAGGGCCTCCAGCGATGTGTTGTATTAGAAACGCAATCTAAACATGTTTCTAAATGCCAATTAAAGAGAGTGTTATAATTATTTAGCGTGATGTTTCCAGAGAAATGGTTTTTGGCGACATTGCGTCTTGATGTTCATTGAAACCAGGACGTAAAATTTCCCCTCAAAAATCACTTACATTAGATTTCCCCATACTCCTCAGCGAACTTCAGTGAAAGACTTTTCCATAACTCTCCTCCCTTCTCTCCCATTCAAATAAAACGTATCAAAATTAACCGCAAAAATCAGCTCAAACTGAAAATCCTCCTTATCAGGAATGTAGATCCCTCTGACTCCCAGTTCTATGGGCGCCAGGAAACGCAGCAAGTGCATGTCGCCCGTCAGCTCTGCTCCCAGGGAACTGATGGTGGAGGTTTTATTGTTATTACTGCCTTGTGCCCAGTCGTAAAACAGTTTCATCTTAACCCTTTGCAGGTACATCACCGGCCCGAGGCTCAAATCGGGGTAAAACAAGGGGAAAACATACCCTGTCCGGACAGAAAATACTTCATCAAAGGAAAGATTGCTGTATCCCCTTGGGAACAAGATAATATCTGAATAGGCATAATACCCGCTTTTCATTTCCTGGTAACTTCCTGAAACCGATATGCCATGGTTCCTGAGCAATCCCGGGAAATAAAGGGTGCCTGTGATACCCAATACCGAACTGATCTTATCGTCAAAGGGTGTATAATAATACCGCACGTTCAGTGTTTGTCCCCACCGTGGCATGAGCTGCCTTTGTGAGCGTTTCAGGTTGTGATAAAGATATAATCCAAAACCCAGCGAGCTGATGTTAGATTTTCTGAACCGCAGGGGACTGTCATCATCCATATCTCTGAATTTCAGGCTGTAAGACGCAAAAGGCTGGAGGCCCTTATAGTATTTACTGCGTGTGAAATCCAGCGGCAAGCGGACGGCTGTTCCGATATTGGTTTCCTGCCAGCTGTAATTAAGACTTTTTCCGGATCTGTCTGTGAAAACATCCTTTCTTTTTCCGTAGTCCGCAGAAATGTCAATTACCGGAAAAAATCCCAGATAGCTGTAATTCATATAAACCTTGCCTTCTTCTTCGTTGATGTTCCAGGAATAGCCGGCTTCGAATATACTGGTGCTGAGCAGGTTTTGAGACAAGACGGATACACCTGGCTGCACTTCCCGGTTGTTGGCCTGGATGGAGACAGGCGCCCAGCTATGAAAATCAAACAGGTGCGGGAAACGCCTGAATTTTTTTACCTCATAGGTAGAATCGGGAATGCTGGCCGTGTCAAGGTTGAAATTGTTTTGCTGAACGATGCTTTCATAGAGCTTAATGGAATGGTCCTGAACCTTATTTAATGGAGTGCCTTCTTTAACTGGCATTCCGGTAAGATGGTAGCCTTTTGAATCGTAATTGGAAAATATGATCCTGTCTGTGCTTTCATCATAACACACAAAATCGCATCCAAACGGCACGGAAGTGATCCTGGAAATATTTCCGGAACCCATTACAACTTTATAAATATTATTTATTCCCGAAAAAGAACCTGTAAACAGGATGTCATCTCCTGAAAAAACAGGATGGCTGATCTCTTTGTAAGTAAATGGTATTATTGTTTTTGTTTCTCCATTTTCTGCATCAACCACTACCAGGGACTTCCCTTTGTCGCCCAGGATGATGGCCGCCAGGCTCTTGTTGTCCTCAGCCCAGGCCGGGGTCATTGGGAAAACATCATCCTGAAAAACTATGTTATTCAATGGTTTTCCTGTTTGTATATCCAGGATGGCGATGGAATAATTATTGTTTGCTTTGACTTCCACAGCGGCGATCATGGAACCGTCAGGGGATATCGCCGGTGCAAAATACCGGCTTCTGGATGTGAACTTCCTGATTTTTCCTGTTTCAACATCAAACACTTTGATCACCGCATACTCTACATTGTCCCATCGTGGGTGTGTTTCCTTTTCCGACCAGCAA
>JAGYLD010000138.1 GCA_018401355.1 Bacteroidales bacterium | reverse complement strand
TGTTTGAAGAGAGAATGGCAGTGATCACAGCCATATCGATGGCAGGGTCATCCACATAAATGCCTCCTGCGATATTCAGGAATACATCTTTTGCACCCAGTTTGAAACCGCTTCTTTTTTCGAGGACGGCAAGCAGCATGTTCAGCCTCCTGGTATCGAAGCCTGTGGTTGAGCGTTGTGGTGTGCCATAAGCTGCTGTACTGACCAGTGCCTGTGTTTCAATAAGCATTGGCCGCATACCTTCCAGGGTGGCTGCAATGGCGATGCCACTGGTGTCTTCATCCCTTTGGGAGATGAGGATTTCTGATGGATTGCTGACTTCCCTGAGACCTTTGTCGGTCATCTCAAAGATACCAAGCTCTGAGGTGGATCCGAATCTGTTTTTTACCGAACGTAGGATGCGGTAGCCATGATGCCGGTCACCTTCAAATTGAAGTACTGTATCTACCATATGTTCAAGCACTTTAGGGCCGGCAAGAGTGCCATCTTTCGTTATATGACCAACCAGAAAAACAGGAATATTACTAAGTTTCGCCAGACGTTGCAGTTCTGCAGCACATTGTCTTACCTGGGATATGCTTCCGGCAGCAGATTCAATGAGAGAGGAATGGAGTGTTTGTATGCTGTCGATGATAAGCATTCCCGGATGAAGTTGCTGGATGGTTTGTATGATGGATTGCGTGTTGGTTTCGGTAAGGAAATAGCACTGTTTATTTTCCAGGTTAAGCCTTTCAGCCCTCATTCTCAGTTGTTGATCACTTTCTTCACCGCTGATATAAAGGGTTTTTAGTTTCCTGGCGGCCATACCGGTCTGAAGCATTAAAGTAGATTTACCGATCCCGGGTTCTCCGCCGATGAGGATGATGGATCCGGGAACCAGCCCGCCTCCCAGCACACGGTTGAGTTCTAAAATATTTGTGGAGATCCTTACTTCTGAGGATATTTCAATATCCTGTAAGGTCTTAGGCCTGGAACGCTCACTTTTTTTAGCTCCTGTGTTTACCCGGGTGTTTTTATTTTCTGTCTGTATGACTTCTTCAACATAGGTATTCCATTCACCGCAAGCAGGACACCGGCCCAGCCATTTTGGCGACTGAGCCCCGCAGTTCTGACAAAAATATGCGGTTCGGGTTTTAGCCATCAGTGATCATACACTCTTAATCTTATCAATAATACTTGTTGTAGAGTAGCCGTCTACAAGTGGAATGGTTATAATTCTACCTCCATAAGATTCAACAATATCGTGTCCAACAATGTCATTTATTTCATAATCGGAACCTTTGACCAGTACGTTGGGTTCAACTTTTTTGATCAGTTCGTACGGTGTTTCTTCGTCAAAAAAGATAACAGCATCCACAAATCCAATGGCGGCTAAAACATCAGCCCTTGCATGTTCACTGTTTACAGGGCGGCCTGGTCCTTTAATTTTTTGCACAGAGGCATCAGTGTTCATGCCAATAACCAGTATTTCGCCCAATTCTGCAGCTTTGGCAAGATATTCCACATGGCCTCTGTGAAGAATGTCGAAACATCCGTTGGTAAATACGATTTTTTTATTCAGGAATTTCCATACGGCAACCTGCCTATTAACGGCAAGATCATCAGCGATTACCTTGGATTTGATATGGTTCTGGATTTCCATCCGAAGTTCTCCTTTTTTGAATTAAGATTAATATAAACGAAATCGCCCCCAAAATTATAATATTTATGGTTTGGGCGGCATGAGTCAGCGTAGCAAATGAAGTGGCGGTTATTTTTTCAATACCATATAGCTCAAATAACAATGCTGTGGCAATAAAGTGATATGTCCCGATTCCGCCCGGAACCGGAGCTACAATCCCAAGACTTCCGATGGCCATGATGGTGATGGCATCACCAAATGTAAGGTGTGAAATGCCAGACATTGCAAAAAAAGGAATGTAGATCATCAAAGTATACATCAGCCATATGCCAAGGGTATATAACATAAACACAAATTTTTGTTTCAGCCTTTTAATGGTTTTTATGCCATCAACCAGCCCTTTCAGGAAATCCTGCAATTTCTTGTAAAATGTCCATTTGTTAAAAATATGCTGATATGTTTTGAAAATAAAATAAATAAGGATGGCTGTAAGTATAATGATAGAAAAAATGATAATGATGGGCCAGATATTCTTTTCAAAGCTTGAAAAGAAAGGAATAATAATAGTTGTATTAACGAATTTTCCCACCAGGGAAAGTTGTGCAAATATTACCGCCAGGATGATCAGTAACAGGACGATCATATCGAAAACCCTTTCCGCAATAACAGTTCCAAACAATGAATTGAATGGTATCTTATCTTTATTGCTCAAGGCGCCGCAACGGGATATCTCTCCAAGGCGTGGAACGGCGGTGTTGGCCAGGTACCCAATCATGACAGCATAAAATGTTGTGCTGGTCTTTGTTTGATAACCCATGGAATTGATCATAAGGTTCCATCGGGCAGCCCTGAAAATATGTGCCAGAATGGCAGCAAGGATAGCCAGAAAAATATAAAAATAATTGGCATCCAGAATTTCTTTCATCACTTGCTCTACATCCACTTTCCTGAACACCAGCCATAGAAACAATACTCCGACCAGCAGGAAGAAAATGTAGTTTATGGCAGAAAAGATCTTCTTTTTCAAACGTTTATTTCAGTTTGTTGTTACCATCAGGCAAGATGATGACAGGTTCAAAAGACTTAGCTTCTTCGAAAGGCATCATGGCATAAGATACTACGATCACCAGGTCTCCTATCATCGCTTTTCTGGCAGCTGCCCCATTCAGAGAAATCACACCAGATCCCCTCTCTCCTTTGATAACATAAGTTTCAAGCCTTTCACCATTGTTGATGTTGTAGATATGGATCTTTTCGTTCTCAATCAGGTTCGCCGCATCCATCAAATCTTCATCAATCGTCAGACTGCCTACATAATTCAGATCAGCATGGGTTATTGTAGCCCTGTGAATCTTTGATTTTAATACTTCAATTTGCATAGCGGCGCAAAATTAAAAAATAAATTTATAAAAGCTTAATCTATACCATAAAATACAATTGAAAGAGGGTTTAGTTCATATTTAGACTAATATTGTCAATCAACCTGACAGGTCCCAGTATGGCAGCAATACAAATCCTTGAAGGCACATTGTTATTGAATGTTTGCAAAGGCAAAAGGGTTTCCGAATCTACAATTTCAATGTATTCTACTTTCATCTCAGGGTATTGGTTAATTTCCCCTGTAGCCCAGGAAATAATTTCCGGTATTGGTTTTTTGTGAATGCGTTCACGAATTTCTTTGAGGGTTTTATAAAGCACAGGTGCCAGTTTCCTTTGTTCTTTATTCAGCCGTTCATTCCTTGAACTCATTGCCAGTCCGTCGCTTTCTCTAATTGTAGGGCAGGAGATAATATTAACAGGTATGTTTTCTTTTTTAACCAGTGCTTTTATCACCGCCAGCTGCTGGAAATCCTTCTCGCCAAAATAGGCATTATCCGGGCTGATGATATCAAAAAGCTTTTTTACTACCACAGCAACACCATTAAAATGACCCGGCCTGAATTTACCTTCCATTACTTTTTCAAGTGATCCAAAATCATATTTCCGGGTGACTTCATCCGGATACATTTCCTTAGCGGAGGGATGAAAAACCACATTGCAACCGGCCACTTTCAAAAGATCCATATCCCTTTGAGGCTTCCTGGGATATTTTTCAAGGTCTTCTTTATTGTTAAATTGAATGGGGTTAACAAAAATAGAAGCAACTACCATGTCATTTTCTTCACGCGCACGATTTACAAGTGATATATGCCCATCGTGCAGGGCTCCCATGGTGGGAACAAATCCAATTTGCTTACCGTTATTTTTCTGGGATTGAATAAAATCAGTGGTATCTGTTATATGCTCGAATACCTGCATGTTTAATGCTTTTTCCTGATGATCTTATATGAATCCCTTTCAAGTGATTTTTTTGGTGTTTCAATGATCCTGCCCAGTTCCTTATTATCCCTGTAAAAAATAAATGTTGGCACCCTTTCGATGTTAAGGGAGCTTATATCAACATCACCTGCTGTTTTTGACCTGTCTACACCAATCATGGTAAGTTGGTCCTCTTTAAAACCGGCCTCATCAAAATATTTCAGGAAACGCGGAACCTGGGTTTGGCTGTCATGACACCATGTGCCCAGAACGATCAGAACTTCAATATTTTCATTTTTCTTTTTTGATTTTCTGATACATCGGGGATGGGGTTTATATGCTTCGTATTCTTCGGCCAGATATGGTTGGAATTCACCCCAGCTTAATCCAAACCTGTTGCAATAACCGATGATCACCTCGCGATCAAGCGTCGTATCCACAACTGTTTTGTTAAGCTCCTGAGCATTAGAAAATAAAGCCAGTGAGAAGAAGAGGAATAAAAAACAAAATGCCTTTTTCATCGTTACTTATAAAGAGTGTAAGCAAAGATATGACAAATTCGTCTTGTTACTGATTAATTGACTAATTTTGCAAAAACATTGAATGAAATGAGTGACAGATCGTTCAAAGAGAATTTAGATTTATTGATAAAATTATTCAGGAAGTTAAAGAACAAATCATCTATCAGTGAGATCAAAGGCATTGATAAGACTTTTTACTATAATTTTGAATATTTACTGAACAATTATGAGATGATGAAAGATCAGATCTCCGATGAGCTGTTGAGTAAATTTGGTGAGCCTGTTAAAGGGATGATCGCCAGCCTTGTTGAACAGTTGAAGGATGAGTTGGGAGAAGAAGAAGTGCAGGCCATCATCAATGAGGAAGAAGAACCCATCAAAGATCATATGCCCAATGACAAAAGCATGGATAGCATCCATGAGATTGATGAGATGTTAAAAAGTCCTGACCTTACCAATAAAGAGATTGACGAGTTGCTAGACCGGCGCTCAAAGCTAAAGGAAAAATAAAAAAAAGTCCCGGACACTTCCGGGACTTTTTTCATAGTTTTTAGGTTATTTTCCTGGATGTTAATACCT
>JAGYLD010000137.1 GCA_018401355.1 Bacteroidales bacterium | reverse complement strand
GATTGGATGCCTCCATGCACATTGGGGTATCTGCTTACAAGTTCATAGTTTATTACAATGAAGAGTGTAATTACAATACTCCCCTCCCTCCTCTCAACAATCTCCTGAGAATGATGGATCTTCTTTGTCTCAATATATGGCACAGTATCACCAAAAACTTCCAGCAGTATTTTCACCGGTTTGCTTCCCTCCGGCCGGGTTACCCCAATAAGATCCTTAAAATATTCCCCGGGTTCAAAGCAGTCATTGGAGATGAATTTCTCATTGGAATTCTTCAGCGACATTATCCTGTCCAGTGCAAGATTCCATATCTTACCCAACTGCTGGTTCATGCCAAAGACAAACCATCGGTTCCGGTATTCTTTTAAAAAATATGGATGAAATACGAACTCCTCTTTATCCTTAAAAAAAGATTTATATACCACCTCCATCGGGCTCCTGAAATAAATGGCATCTGACAGGTCTTCAAGCCACTGACTTCCTGAAGCCAGGGTATGGTCCTCAAAGGCTATGAAACCTTTTTTCTCAAAATCCAAAAGGTGACGGGTATATTTCTGCCGACTGAGTATGTCTTCCAAATCTTTGGCAATATTGAAACCTGCCACATTCTTTAACAATGCAACAGCCTGCTGTAAGATGCTTAGGTCCTCTTCTGTAAAACCGTAACCTTCCGGGACAAATACTTCCTCATAATAATATTGGTTATCACCGGCTGAAGGCCTGTGGATCCTGGCTCCTTCATCTTCAAGTGCATCCAGGTCATTGTACATGGTACGAATTGCTACGGTTTCCAGTGCACGGTTGTCAAGAACTCTGTTCAGAGCAGCAAAAAGCTCATTTTTGGTTAGCCGCTGCTTTGAGAGTAATGCATGCAAAATTTCCCTTCTCTCAAACTGGTTTTTTGTGATGGTCATAATTGTTGCAATAAGATTTCAATACAATCGGTTTTCATTGCCTTTCAAACGATGTTCTTATCAAAAATAGAAATTGTGCAGGAAGATTGCAACATTATGTTATTAATTTGCTTCATCAGTTGATTATAACTCATCAACTGCCATAATAAAGGAAAGATCTGCTTTAAGATCTGACACATAAAACAAAAAACACCGGATCAACCGGTATTAAAATTATTAACCTTTTAAATCCTTTATTATGAATACTTCAAACGAAACATACACAAGCCTTATTCAGCACTTCAATTTTACACCCAATGCTGATCAGAAAGAGGCCCTGGATAAACTGTCTGAATTCATCCACAACGATGAAAACTTCTTCATCCTTTCCGGTTCTGCCGGTACCGGTAAGACTTCGCTGGTCCAGGCACTGACAGATCATTTCAGTAAAGAAGAAATTACTTTCCATCTTGCGGCCCCAACAGGCCGTGCTGCCCAGGTCATTGCCAGAAAAACGGAACATCCGGCCCGCACCCTGCACAGCATGCTTTTCGAATCAGAATATGATGAGGATAGCCTGCAGGTGATCTTTACTCCGAAGGTTAATACATCTCATGATGATATCCGCTTTTATGTCGTGGATGAATCTTCTATGATCAGTGATGAACTGCAAACAAACAACAACCACCGGTTTTTCCAGAATGTCACACTGCTCTCACAGCTTATTAAATATGCCAAACAAGGCAATAGCAGCAATAAGATCATCTTTGTTGGTGACCTAAACCAGCTTCCTCCTGTTCACTGTGATTTTTCACCGGCCTTATCCGAAGAACACCTGAAGCAAAAATACGATCTTAAGGGATCACATTTCCCACTCACAATTGTTGAACGACACGGGGAAGGGTCATACATCCTGGAAAATGCCATGCAGATACTTGATGCGATGAAAAATACCCATACTCCTGAACAATTGAGGTACCAAAGCAGCAGGAAGTTTTCTCCCAGCATCCAGGACTACCTCCGCAAGACCGGGGATGGCAAACAGGATATGGCCATCATGATTGCCCTGGCAAACACACAGGTCAATGCGCTGAACAAATGGGCCAGGAACTTTCGCTATCAGTATAAAAATGACGGCAGACCGATCATGCCCAACGAATTGCTGATCTCCAACAACAATACTCTTTTGGATGATGAAGTCCTGTATAAAGGCACTTCGCTGATTGTCCGGGATATCTGGAAACCTGAAGAGTTTGCCGGACTGCATTTCATCAATGCAAAGATCCATTTTGAAAACCTTTCCGGGGATAAGGTTGAATCCCGTACCAAAATCCTCCTTGAATCACTGACCAGTATCAATGGAGAGATCCCACTGGAGGATGAAAAAAAGCTTTTGCATGAAGCATTCAGAAAGAACAGACGTTTCAGAGAAACAAAACGTCCTGCGGATGATGCTTTTGTCAATGCTGTGCGGCCCAGGTATGGTTATGCCCTAACCTGCCATAAGGCACAGGGTGGAGAGTGGAACCATGTATATCTTCATAACGGATACCGGAAGGATAACCTTAGGTGGCTATACACTGCTGTAACCCGTGCTAAAAGCGAACTTTATTGTATCAGCAACAATTAATAATACCATGCAACTTGTTTTGGATAAATACGGCATTTCTCTTGGCCTTGAAGATGGCATGTTCAAGGTTCAGCACAAAGAAGGCAGCAGGAAGATTCCTGTCGGGAAGATTAAATCCATTTTTCTGCAACGCTCTGCCTCAATCACCACCGATGCAATTTTTGAAGCCATAGAAAACGAAATTGACATCACACTGATCAACAAGTTTGGGATGCCAATAGGAAAGGTATGGAGCCACAAATACGGATCTATCTCAACCATCAGGAAAAACCAGGTGCATTTTGCAGGATCATCACAAGGCGCCCAATGGGTAATACAGCAATTGATCAAAAAGCTGGAGAATCAAACTGCTCTGATCATTGCTTTGGGAAAACCAGATGACATTCATGAAAACCTTCGGAACATAACCATGAAAAAGATTGAAAAATATATTGATAAGTTGAATGACCTGAAACCAGCAGCTATATCAGAGGTTGAAAAAACCCTCAGGGGATGGGAGGGCACGTGTTCAAGGGCATATTTTCATTGTGTGAATGCACATCTTCCTGAACAATACCAATATGCACAAAGGTCACAACATCCTGCGCTGGACATGTTCAATGCCATGTTGAATTATACATATGGCATCCTTTACAGTAAAATCGAAGCAGCACTGGTTACCGCAGGCATTGACCCTTACACAGGTATCATGCACCGTGATGAATACAATAAACCGGTCCTGGTATATGATGCCATAGAAGGTTTCAGGGTATGGGCTGATTTTGTGATCATTGACCTTTGTATGCAACAAGTGATCTTTCAGGAATTCTTTGACCGGGAAGGGCAGGTATTTCTTCTAAACACTTCAGGAAAGAAAATCGTGATACAAAGCTTCAATGATTATATGGAAGAGATCATTACCATAAAAGGAATGGCAAGGTCCAGAAATGAACACATCAATTTATTTGCCAAAGGCCTGGCAAGCAGTCTGAAAAAATTAAAACCATAAGTCATGCTATATACAGGAAAAAACATCAGGGAATCCAATTTGGAAGCATTAACGCCGGTTACACTTGAAGAACTGGCGGAGATCATAAGATATCCGGGAGAGGAAGTAAATCGCTTACTGACCAGGATGCAAAAAGTATTGACCATTGATGCCAAATCTTACCACCGCCTGAAAACAGGATTGCCCTTTTTCACCGGCGCTGATTTCAAAGGCAACATGAGACATTCCAATAATTTCATCAGGATCAGTTGGTTTATTCTCGACCTCGACCATTGCATCCAGTCCATCATAGAGGAAAGCGAGTTAAAAGAAAAGCTTAGCGAAGACCCGGGAATATCCCTTATGTTTACCTCACCCAGTGGTACAGGACTCAAGATCCTGTTCAGGCTTAAATCCCCTATGACTGACACCAAGCTCTTTTCAGAGTTTTATCTCGCCTTTGCCCGCAGGTTTTCAGTAGAATACGGACTGGAAAAATATATGGATTTCAAAACCCATGATGTGACCAGGGTCAGCTTCATCAATTCGGATGCCAACCTGTATCTGAACAAAGATGCAACGCCTGTTGATGCAAGTGAGTATATCAGTCAGCTGACCATTTCAGAAACACAGGATTTAACCGTGGTGGAAAAGACTGAAGAGAATGCAGATGAAGACAATGATGAAAAGAAGAACAATCAGGAGATTGACAAAGAAGTATATGTAGATATCATCAGGAAGCTCAATCCCAAAACACCGGTAAAGAAAAAGGAATATTATGTGCCGGAGATCCTCGACAAGATCACACAACCCATTACCGATAAGATGGAAGCCAATGGGATAACAGTGAGTAATATTTCCGACATACAATATGGAAGGAAGTTTCAGTTCACCCTGGGAGAAGGATGTGCAGAACTTAATATCTATTATGGTAAGAAAGGTTTCAGTGTGGTAAAAACGCCACGTAATAATACGATCCCTGAATTCAATGAGGCGGTATATCAACTGGCTATGGAGGTGATCTACGACTTGCAGAACCTGAAGTCCATATCAGATATGTTAAGCAACATACATAACAAACCAGAATTCATGAACTGATGAAGAAAAAGCGAAAAGAAAAATCACTGTTTGAGAAGATCCGGAAAGTCCGCAGGGCCGGACTGGATCCGGGAGCTCCCCTGCATTGTGATCCGGAAGATTTGCCCCCTTTGTCAGCCCGTATTAATCAGCTTAAAGCCATGTTAGAAAAAAGTGTACTCAGGAAGCCGGGTTTTGTCATGTTTTTCATCATGTACGACATTGAAAACAACAAGATAAGGACCCATATTGCCAAATATCTGATAAGAAAAGGTTGCGTAAGAATTCAAAAATCGGTATATTTCGCAGACATAAAAAGGAATGTATTCAAGGAAATCCAAAAGACCCTAAAGGAAATCAATGCGATGTATGACAATGACGACAGCATATTTTTCATACCCATTTCAGAGGATCATCTGAACAATTTGCGGGTAGTAGGGCGGAACATTGATTTTGAGTACATGACGAAGCATGTGAGCACAATGTTTATTTAAACCAGGGATATATGAAGCATAAAAAATCCGTATCTTTGCACGTTCAAAAACCGGTTGATTTTTCTTATGCAAATCAAGGATTTTCGCAAGGCATTATTTTTAACACATTATATATAAGCAATTTAACAAGGTCGCTGTCCGAAAGGATATTCCAGTAGAATAAGGATTAAGACT
>JAGYLD010000136.1 GCA_018401355.1 Bacteroidales bacterium | reverse complement strand
TGGCTGACAGTGTTGTTTTTACTGTTCAGGATACCACGGGATATTCCAATATTAACACAAATCAGGGAAGCTGGCACGGGATAAGATTTGGAGAAGAAAGTGCAATGAGTACTCTGGCAGACAGCAGTATTTTTAAATTTTGCCGTTTCGAATATGGCAAAGCTCCTCTCATAGCTGATCAGAAATATGGTGGGGCGATTTACCTGGAGAATTTTTCCAAAGCTGAAATTTCGAATTGCCGGTTTTACAGATGCAGTGCTGTATTTGGCGCAGCTGTTTCCTGTATTTGTAATGAGGAAAATGATCCCACATCTGCATCAATTTGCAATAATCACATCACCGCATGCAAATCCATCAATGGCATGATATACCTTTCAGCTGTTGGAGATCAGGCAGTCACATCCCCTGCAATTTCCGGGAACCATATTGATGCAAATGAAGGCTGCGGCATCAAATTATTCAATTACGGTGGGATTTGCGAACCCTTAATTGCTGACAATCACATTTCATCCAATACCAAATGTGGCATCGATGGTGAAAATTACGCTAATCCTGTAATCAAAAACAACATTATCAATAGTAATGGAGATGCCGGTATTAATCTCTTTGATTGCGGTGGAACGATCTGTTTGAACGAAATATTTAACAATGGAGGAGATTGGAAAGGTGGTGTATATTTAATCAATCCCCAATCTGAAACCTACATTATTGGCAATTTGATATACAACAACCAAACTTGGTGGAGTGGTGGAGGTTTATATATTTTATTTAGTACGGAAATGCCAAAAGATGGATTTCCGGTTATCAATAATACCATTGTGAATAATTTTGCCGGATCGAATGGTGGTGGAATTCATGTTGAATACGAAGATATCTATTTTCCGGAGAACAGAAGTGAGATTGATTTCACAAACAACATTTTATGGGGAAATCAAACAAATACAGGATCGAACCAGGTAAATTTTGCTGCAGCAAGCGGTAGTTTTGAAAATTGCTGTGTTGAAAACGGTTCGAATGGCATAACAGAACAAGGCGGAATAATGGATTACTTTTATAACAGTGCTACTTGTATTTCTTCTGATCCTACTTTTCAAAATCCAACGATTAATTGTGGTTTAAACCCCCAGACTATCAACGGTGATCCAACAGATTTTTCAGTTATGATATCATCGCAATGTATTGACAATGGCACATTATTAAGTAGTTTTGAACTACTACCTTTTCCACAAACTGATGTTAACAGGCAGCCACGAATCAGAGGATATGATATTGATATTGGAGCATACGAATTCATGAATTTCGTTTTTGATATTCCTAATGGCCTTTCAGCAGAAAGCATTCAGGGTATCGTTGCATTAACCTGGGATGAAATTTCGGCCGAAAACTTCGTAGGATACAATATTTTCAGGAATAACGAACTCCTGGCATCCACGGTAAGTCAAAATTTCTTTTCTGATTCTGCTGTTGCGATTGGTAATGAGTATAGTTATGAAATATCCGCTGAGTATATAGAGGGTGAGACCGAACGCTGTGAACCGGTAATGACATTATGTGGTTGTTATGATATTGCAATGATCGATAGCTCACACATTATAGAAAGCGGCACGTATTATATTTGTAACGATATCGTTGTTGTTGATAATGGCGAACTTATCCTAAAACCAGGAGTCGAATTGATTTTTAAAGACATGCAAGCAATTTATGTGGAAGGCACCGGAAGGATAATTGCCAGCGGAACTGAAACTGACAGCATTATTTTTACATCACTTTCAAACAATAAATGGTGGCATGGTATTCGATTTGGTCAAACCAACTCCATGTCTACTGAAGCTGACTCCAGCATTCTTAGTTATTGTGCTATTTCTAAAACAAAGCATAGTTATACTTCATTTGATGATTTTGAAGGTTCCGCACTATTTATTAAAACCTTTGATAAAGTTAGGGTATCAAACAGCAAAATACATACTAGCTATTCAACACTAACTTCAACAATCTATACCTCAAATGCCTCACCATTATTTAATGATAATGAGATTTGTGTATTCTTCCTTTCCAAAAATGGCTCGTCTCCTATAATATTGAAAAACAAATTTAATAATGGATTTCTTAAATTTGAATCCTCATCTCCTGTTATCAGGCGAAATACATTTTTTGGTGGTGCCAATAAACCTATTGAGGGTATATTAAGTGTGGCAACAATTGAAAACAATACTCTTTCAGATGCAGTAAGTTGCGCCATGACACTAACTGCCTGTTCTGGGATTATATTTAATAATTTGTTCTGCAAGAATTCAACCAATACATCAGGAGCAGCATTATATTACTCCAACACAATGCTCACCACAGACGACACTCTTTATTTCAATGGAAATATTGTCGTAAATAATTATGCATGGGGATACAATTCAGGTGCTATTGGCCTAAAGAATGCGTCAAATGTATCATTTGCCAACAATACGATCTCAAACAATGAGGCAAGTGGTATTTATTTACAAAATTCGAACCCCCGGATTGTAAACTCCATCTTTTCTAATAATTATCAGCCAAATTTAGGCATGATCTGTGCAATTTATACGAATAATGCTATCCCTGATGTTTCCTATTCACTTATTGAAAATGGTACAGGAGGATATTATGGGAGTGTGAATTGGGGCGGTGGTAGTTTTTCAAGCACATGTATCGATGATTTACCAGAATTCAGCAACCCAACCCTGAACTATGGATTGAATGGAGTTACTTCAAATGGGGAACCTCCTGACTGGTCGTTGAATTTCGATTCGCCCTGCATTGATAATGGAAAAGGCGATACTACATATTTGCATCTTCCCGATGTTGATTTTTTAGGAAATAATAGAATAAATAATGGTTTTGTTGATATGGGAAGCATTGAATATTTTCAACCCATTGGGCCTGAAATAAGCATTGATAAAGGCTTTATTGACTTTACACTATTTATTGGTCAACAGCAATCTGATTCTATCGTTATTTCAAATTTAGGGGTAGATACGTTAATTTGCTCAATTGAAGCAGTAGAAACCTATTCATCTGGGTCGTCCAACTGGCTCATTCCTGGAACTACATATTGCACAATCCCTCCCGGAATGACAAATACTGTCTATTTTGACATCATTAGTGGTGAAATGTTACCTGGACAATCTGCCGCTGAAATTAAAATATATAATAACTCTCCAAACCAGTTGATGGTCATTAATGTGGAATTGAACACGAGTTTTGCCCCTTCTCCAACCGATTTAGCAGGAATCATTCAAAACAACAATGATGTTAACCTAAGCTGGAACAACAATTTAATTGACGAACTGAATGGGTACAATGTTTATCGCAACGATACCATGATTGCTGAAAGCATTTTATCATCTGAGTATCTTGATACCAGTGTTTCCATGGGACAGCACAAGTACAATATCACTTGTAACTATGATTTCTGGGAATCGTTTTATTCAAATGATTTTGAGGAAACTGTTGGGTGTTGGGGGTATAACGAAATCACTACAGATGTTACTATAAATGCAGGTAAGTATCTTGTTTGCGATTCTGTTTTTATTAAGGAAAATGGAAAGTTAATCATTCAGCCCGGCGCAAAACTGACTTTTAGCAACAATAGTGGGATTTTTGTCTCCGGAAATGGAAAAATTCAAGCAGTCGGGCTACCAAATGACAGCATTTACTTTATGGTTTCAAATAAACAAGGAGCATGGGGAGGGATACGTTATGGCAACCTACAACCAATGGAAATATTTTCGGATTCCAGTAAATTCAGTTTTTGTGTTTTTAAAGATGCTGCTGCTATAGGAGTTATAGACGACCAATCACGCGGAGGGGCTTTTTATGTAAAAGACTTTAGTAGAATTCATATTACCAACTGTGACTTTAATGATTGTTTTGCGATAGATGCTGGTTCGGCACTCTTTTTTAAGTCAGAACAGGCTGATTGTTCACCATTATTAGAAAAATCCACAATCAGAAATTCTTCAACATTTTCAAACTATGGTTCTGTTACTTGTGTCAGTTCTGGAATGTTTGAATGTTCTCCTCGAATAATTTCTTGTACTTTCAGAAATAACTACTCGGAATATGGCAGTTCAATAACATGTATAGCCGAACAGGGAATTTGCAAACCAGTAATCATGTCAAATATTTTCCAAAATAACACATCTGTGAACGATGGAACTATCTTCACGAACTCAATTGCTGAAAATGCTCTATGCTCACCTATTATAGCGAATAATTTAATTACCAATAATCAGGCACAACGAGGGGCAGGTATTGTTTGCAATTCAGAAGAAGGAATTAATACTACTTCAATATCAAATAATACTATTTGTAAAAACTTTGTACAGGGAGGTGGAGGAGGAATATTCATTCACGTTGCATCTCCATTGGCTCTTAATACTCCTGTTATTATTAATAATATTATTTGGGGAAATCAAAGTGTTGATTCATCAGAGATTTACATTTCAGATATCGAAGGAAGCAACCTTTCTCCATCTATTGGTCACTGTGCAATTTCAAACGGTTCAACCAGCATAAAAAACAGCAGCTATGTAACATTCCTGGAAGGCTCTTATGCTGCTACATGTATTTCACTAAGCAATAACAATGAGGATATTCTTGGACCAGCATTTCAGCACCCCTCTCAAGCTTGTGGGTACAACAATTTCGTGGATTCATTAAATTGGGAACTAAAGCCAGAGTCCATTTGTATTAATAATGGGACTAATGATACAAGCCTGATTTTTTTACCCGATTACGATTTAGCTGGAAATGACCGAATAAGTGGTGAAACAATTGACCTTGGCGCTTATGAAACATTCCAGTTTGCTGAACAAAATATTCTATTACCAATCGGTTGGTCGGGTTTATCATCTTTTATCAGTCCGACCTCTGATGACCCAGTTAATGTATTTGAAGGAATGCTAGATGAATTAATAATTCTTCAAAATTCTACTGGCATTTATTGGCCAGAACAGAATATCAATACGCTTGGAAACTGGGACACACATAGTGGCTATCAAATAAAAGTCAACAATGATATCGAGCTAACTATTTCAGGATTTTGGGAAAATAATAAAACACTGCAGCTTGAAAACGGCTGGAACCTGATCCCGGTTATTTCGGAATGTGAAGTGGATGTGGAAACGCTGTTTGCTCCGGTGGTTGATGATCTTGTGATTGTGAAAGAAGTAGCCGGATGGGGGTTATACTGGCCGGAATACACCATCAACACACTGGGAGTGCTTGACCCCGGAAAGGCTTAT
>JAGYLD010000135.1 GCA_018401355.1 Bacteroidales bacterium | reverse complement strand
CCATTTCCCAGACCGATTATGCCGACGGGATGGCTTATTCCTCTATTGATGTCAATGTCCTGCTTAACGATTATGATCCTGATGGAAATGACATTGAAATCTGGAAGGTAAATACATTCTCCCAGTATAGTTATGCATCTTTCAGTGATAGTTCCATAACCTACATCTCTTCCTCTCTTTCCCTGGGACTGGATTCCATTGAATATATCATCAGGGAGGTCCAGGACACACAATCCGTATCAAACTGGCAAAAGGTATATTTCGACCTGGCTGTTAATCCTGATTTACCGGTGTGCAATCCGGATTACCTGACAACAAAAGGAGGAGTAAAAGTTTCAAAAAATATTTTATTGAACGATGACCTTAAAGATTTTGATAGCTTGATGCTCATCGTAACTAATGGAATAAAGGGGATTGTCTATGAAGAAAATCCCATTGTTCATTATACTCCATTTCTACACTCAGAGGGCACTGACAGCCTTATATACAAAATAGTAGATATCCATGCCTTTCCACCTATGATTGCCATGGGAAAAGTATATATTGACATTACCAGCAGCCAAACATACGATTCATTGAACATAAACAACATTGTTGCCGGAGTTAATTCTACTGGAGTCTTGTTCAGTAAAAATAACTGGGCAGCATTCACAGGAGCCGGTGATTTTAAGCCCAAATTTGAATTCCCGGCAGGATCAGGAAAACATACGATATTCATCAACAATCTATGGATTGGAGGGCTGGATGAAGATGACAGTTTGCATTTTGCCGGCGAACTTTACCGACAAAAAGGATTTGATTATCAACCAGGTCCGGTATCCATCGAATATGATTCAATGTATTTTGACAAATGGCTACGATTGTGGAAACTTAACAAGGATGAAGTGATACACCATATCAATCACTTCAATGATCCGGGATACATTCCCATTGATGCTATTGCCAACTGGCCAGGGAATGGAGACGGGGCTTACGGACAAGCGGAACAGTTGGCGCCTTATAAAGATGTTGACAATGACCTGGTATACAACCCACTTAATGGAGACTATCCTCTTATCCGGGGAGATCAATGTATTTATATCATTTTCAATGATGATCTTATTCATACTGAATCTGAAGGAAAAGCCCTCGGGATTGAAATCCATGGAATGATCTATGGGTTCGATGAACAGTCTAATCCTGAATTAAAAAATACTGTTTTTGTACATTTTGACATTATAAACAGGTCAAGTGAAACTTATCACAACACATATGTTGGTTGTATGACAGATCTTGATATTGGATATGCATATGATGATTACGTGGGTTGTAATGTCGAGAATGGATCATTTTATGGATACAATGGATTTGAAGTCGATGGCAGCGGAGAACCCGAAGCATATGGTGAAAACCCTCCTGTACAATCCCTAACAGTTTTAGCCGGACCGTTCATGGACCCAAACCAGGTGGATGATCCTGATGGTGGATGCGATCACAGCATAAACGGGCTCAATTTTGGCAATGGGGTTGTCGATGATGAAAGGTATGGAATGACAAGGTTTGTTTATTACAACAACATTTCAGGTGCTCAAGGAAATCCCAATCAAGCACCTGAATATTACAATTATTTAAGAGGAATATGGAAAGACAATACTTCTATGATGTATGGAGGAAATGGACATGTTATTTCAGGAGCTGTTGGCCCGGAATGCAAGTTCATGTTCCCGGGTGATTCCGATAGTTGCAACTGGGGAACAAATGGTATTCTTCCCAACGGAGGATATACTCAAAACGGAAAATACTGGACAGAAGAAGAAGTTGGAAATAATCCCAGTGACAGAAGGGGTATGGCATCTTTTGGCCCATTCACATTTAAGCCTGGGGACGTCCAGGAAGTCGAACTTGCATTCACTGCAGCAGAAAACCAGGACAGCATTTCCTCTGCTATAAACAGCCTTTTCCAAAACATTGGCAACATTATTACCCAGGTTGCAAATGGCGGTATCATTACGCCGAATAATGAGTTAGGTATTGAAGACGAAGGTGTCAAAATTTTCAATAACATCATAATATACCCTAATCCCGCCAAGGATAAAATATACCTTCAATCCAGCGGGAATGAAACAATAAACACCAATTATCAGATTCTTGACATTATGGGGAACATACAGAAAACCGGTCAGCTACATTTTAACAATGTGCATACAATCGACCTGGACAACATAATGCAGGGCACTTACATTCTTCGTTTATCAAATGAAAATGAGACCATAAACATACGTTTTATAAAGATGTGATAAAAACACCGTTTGATGGATACAAAGGGAGCATATCTGTAAGCTCCCTTTTTTTCCCTTATCTATAAAGGAGTTTTTATTCCAAAACAATCATTCGACCTATTGCGATACCATTATCTGCCAGAACTTTTAATATGTAAATTCCAGGTTGAAGCCCTGAAACGTCAAGCACCATTTCATTTTCGTTTATTTCCTGAAGATGGCCTTCCTGAAAATAAACAGACTGCCCGGTGGATGAATAAAGCGAGATCTTCTTCACAGAAATTATCTCCTTTCCTGGTAAACGAAGGATTGCAAAATCCTTAAAACATTGTCAGTTAATTCTATATAAATTCATTTTGATATGTCGATGCTTATTGCTATTTTGGCTGAACCTCAACTGAAACATAGTATAAATGGAAATAACCATAAGAAAAGAAAACGACATTACCGTTGTTGGTTTTTCAGGAAAACTTGATTCCAACACATCCCCGGAAGCGGAGTCCAGGATGAAAGCCTTGCTGGAAGAAGGTCCTGGCAAGCTGCTTATAAACCTTACAGATACGAAGTATGTGAGCAGCGCCGGACTGAGGATATTCATGCTTCTTGCAAAAAGCATGAAAACCAATGATGGGATCTTCAAGCTATGCTGCCCGAATGACATTGTGAAGGAAGTTCTCAATATCTCTGGCTGTTGTACCATTATGGATGTGAAAGAGTCCGAAGAAGAGGCCATCGCTGAGTTTGGCTGAAGCATGCATTATTAAGCTTTCCAGGATAACCTAAACCAATCTTTTATGAGCAAATCCATCCTTTTCACACAATGTCTCCAGAACGACTATGTGAAACCCATCGGGAAATACGATCCATTGCCCAATCTGAACCACATCGGATATGAAGAATCTAAAAGACTGATGGGGCTGAACCCGGCTGAAGGTCCGGTGAACTACATGATGCGCTGGGCCTACGACCAACCGGAAGAGGAGTTGGAGATCATCCATCTTCGCGACTGGCATGACCCCGGTGATCCGGACCAGGAAACACACCTTGACACTATTGGAAAGCATTGTATCGCCGGAACAGCAGGATCTAAATTTGCATTCTTCCTGGATACATACCCACGCATAGCCACCATCCTGGAATCCAGGCTGCTGAACGATTTCATAGATACCGAGCTGGATGACATCCTGAAACCTTATGAGAATCAAAAGGTCAGGGTTGGCATCATGGGCGTATGGACCGAGGCCAAAGTGTCTTTCCTGGCTTATGACCTTTCCAGCCGATATCCAAATTTCGATATTGCCATTTGCTCTGCCCTCACGGCAGGATCATCATTATCCAACCATTACCATGCCCTGGACAACCTTCAGAAAATACTGGGTGTTAAGATATTATACAGTATTGGGGAGTTCATAAAATTCCTTGCCCAGGATCCATCAAGCGCAGATATTGCACTCAGGGTAAAACCTGATATGCCTGAATTGATCCTTCATGGGAAGGCCAACATAACGGAAGTAGATGAACAGATCATTCGTTTCCTTTTCCGGCATGCCAGGACAGTGAACATGAAAGCCCTGGATGGCGGTTATTCCGGGAACCTTGTCCTGGGAGCCCGGAGCATCGACACTGAAGGCAGGGAAGAGGCGCCGCATGTGCTGAAAATAGGTCCCCAGGAACCGATTGGAAAAGAACGTATGTCGTTTGAAAAGGTGGAACAGGTCCTTGGCAACAGTGCCCCCAGAATCACTGACTTTATCGACTACAAAGGACGTGGAGGCATCAAATACCGCTATGCTTCCATGGGCAAAGGCAATGCTGTCACCTTCCAAAAACTTTACGAATCAGGCATCTCGTTGGAAAAAGTCAAAAAATTCCTGGACAATGTTTTTCTTGACCAACTGGGAAAATTCTACAATGCAAAAGAATTTGAAAAGGCCAACCTTATGCAGTACTACACCTATGATCCAGTAAGGGCTGAACGTTTGAAGACCATTATTGAAGATGTCCTGGAGAGGTCTGCAGATGGTGAAATGCTAACTTTACCTTCCGGCCGGAAGTTTCCCAATCCATATATATTTTATAAAGAAAAATTGGCAGGCCTGATACCCAGGGACCATCGTTCTGCATTTTTCTCATACACGCATGGCGACCTGAACGGAGCAAACATCATGATCGATGAGCAGGAAAACGTGTGGCTTATCGATTTCTTTCATACGCACCGCGGACATATCCTGCGTGACCTGATAAAGCTTGAGAACGACCTGCTGTACATATACACCCCCATCGAAAACGAAGATGATCTGGAAGAGGCAATGAGGCTGAGTGATATCATGTTCGATGTGCGTGACCTGGCCAATCCCCTGAAGCCCATTGAAGAGACCAATCTGGCAAAACCCGGGTTCATCAGGACCTATGAGACCATGAAGATCCTGCGCTCATACTATCCAGATCTGATTGAGCATGACCGTGACCCGTTGCAATTGCTGATAGGCCAGTTGAGGTATTCCCTGCATACCCTGGCATTTGTCGAGTCAAACAGGCTTCAAAAGCTCTGGGCTTTATATAATTCCGGTTTTTTTGGTAGGCTCATAGAAGAGCGGATACAGTCAGGCGGAAAGCTCCGTGTTGACTGGATAGACCATGAAGCCGTGGCCCCGGGCGCAATTGGGTTGACGATTTTGCCTGGCCGAAAGGATTACAGCCGTTCCATCGATGATGACCTGAAGCAATTAAAACTTGCCGGTGTTGACATCATCATTCCGCTCATCACCGATGATGAGTTCCACAATTTTGGGGTAGACGAACTCCTGCAGGAATATTATGACAATGGCTTTCAGGTGCGGCGCCTCCCCATCATGGATCAGCTTGTATGTTCTGAGCAGGAGATGAGGAATCTGGCAGAGTATATGAACAAGCACATAAATGCAGGAAAGAAGATCATGGTGCACTGTGTAGGGGGCCTGGGCAGGTCCGGAATGGTGGCTGCAGCTTATTTGAAATATAAAGGTGTTGATGCCGGCAAGGCCATAGAAACAATCAGGGCATGCCGGGGGCCAAGGGCCATCGAGTCGAAACCTCAGGAAGTTTTTGTAAGGAATATAATATTTGGATAAGGGGGTGTATATCAAG
>JAGYLD010000134.1 GCA_018401355.1 Bacteroidales bacterium | reverse complement strand
TGACCCCTCCATCAGAAGTCGGTGCTCCATTCCATAAATACTCACCTGCATTTCCTCCTACTATTTTATCCCAGATGATATTTCCGGTGCTATCAATTTTTACAATCCAGTAATCAGGAGAGTCCGGATAGGGGTCATTACTGATATCCCAATCCGAAGACCAGGAAGTTCCAAGTAAATAATAGTTGTTGTCAGATGTTTGTATTATCCTGTTAAATGCTTCAGAATCTGAGCCACCATAGGTTTTTTCCCATGTCAAATTCCCATCGGTATCAATCATCAACAACCATCCGTCACCATTACCATAAGAAAACGATATATCTCCATCATTTGAGCCAGTTCCTCCTACAATTATATACTTGCTTTCTGCTAAAACAATATCATATGCACCATCCAGCATACTTCCTCCGAAACAGGATTGCCAGTTAACCAGATAACTTTGAGAAAACAGAATTACTGGTAAAATTGCGAATAATAATAAATTAACGATCTTTTTCATAAAACAAAAAAAAATAGGAGGATGGCTATTCGGCCATCCTCTGTTTTATTACTTGTTTATTACCAATTTACCTGATTTTGACATTCCGTTTACCGTAAATGTGTAGAAATACATGCCTGCATTTGTTTTGCGCGTGTCCCAAACCTTTTGGCCCTGCTGACCGGCTAAGGTGAAAGATTTTATGATTGTACCGTTCACATCTGAAATTTTAATGTGCCCCTCCGCCGTGTTATCCGGCAAAACATAATTGAAGGATACCCAGTCGCTGGCCGGATTCGGCTTCACCTCAATTTCAGCCCCGAAAGCCCGGCTAAAGGAATCGCTGCCGAAACTGCCGCTGCTTTTATAACCGGAGTTGTCGGATACATTCAGGCAAGTGCAGAAATGATACCCATAGGCAGCTTCCAGAATCCCCCTGGCCTGCGCCCCGCCAGTTCCCTTGCTGTTGTTGGCAATGTTGGCAAGGTTGTTCACTTCGGTGCTGTCGAGTTCAAAAAACGATCTACCCTGCTGGGCGAGGGTTATACCGAGGTTGAGCATTTCAGTAAAGTAATTGTGTTCAGCCAGTTCCTCATCAGTATAGTTGTAGAGGGTTGGCATCATGCCGGCCAGTGCCAGTGCGTTGGTGTAGTTGCCATCGTGAACATACGAAGCAATAATCTGTTCATCAGCCCGCTTGCCTCCCAAATTGTCGAGCCAGTTGCGCAATTTATCGGTATTCAAAATGGTGTCATTAACCAAACTGCGGATCATATCATGCGCCGCCCGCGTTTTTAACCGGTTGTAGTGTGCCATCTCTTTTTGCAGGACGGTTTTGTAGGTTGTGCCTGTGGCCACCTGTTCAAGAATGTCGATCATGTACCCAGGCAAAGGATTTTCTTTGTCTTCAAGGTACTTGATGAGTTCTTCTTTTTTCAGTTCGTCAGGATTTGCTGCCATAATTTCAAAGATAATACTTTCGGGCAATACATCGGTTTTATCCGCCGTGGCTTTAAGCACTTCCATCGATAGGTGGGGGGATTTACCGAGGAGTTCCTCCCTCAGTTCCCACATATCCGAAGGCCATGAGTTTTCAACATCTTCAAGCGTGGCCCCGGTGTTTCCGCCGTCTTTGAGATCGTCGTAAAGTAATTTTACATTGTTGTAATCCGCCAGGTTTTCAGCAAATGCCAACTCGGTTTCCAGTTTTTCTTCTGGTGACAAAACCAGGCCTCTTTCTTCAACACCGCTACCACCACCATAATGGGACGGGCAACCGTTTTGGTTATCCGTGACCGCTGACCGGATTACACGGTAAACCTCATCAGGATAATACGGTGTGCTTTGGTCGCCATAGTGAAAATAGCCGATCCAGTAATCCCCGTCATTATAAATATTGGAGTTGGCATTGTCAGAAAAGGTATTGCCGGCCGGTAAATCGTCCGAACCGATTGGATTTTGGATACCACCAACTGGAGGTATTTGGTCATTTTTTACGACACAGATATCCTGCCAGTTCCCGGTGTTTTCATTGCAGTAGTAAGCAAGGCCTTCCCATGTATTTATTCCTTCCCAGTTCTTCCCAACTGCATAATTGGCATAGCTGAGGCCATTAAAATAGTTTTTGTAAATTTCATCGGCTGCCTGGGTATTGTTTACGTAAATTCCGGTGTAATTGCCTGCGGGAGCACCGGTAGCTTTGGCAAAGTGGTTTTCTTCGATGGCGAAGCCGGTGCAGTTGTCCATCCAGATGCCATAACCGGAGGCACGGTCGCCGCATTGATCTTGTTCATCGTCAGAAGCCTGGCCAATATAAAAATCGTTGAAAAGGATGGAGGCGTTGTTTACGTTTGTTAGTTTTAATCCGTAACTGTTGTTTGCAAAAATGGCATCTTGTACCACTATAGTATTTACTGATCCTGAAGTACCATTATAAATACCCTTCGATAAATTTTCAAACCGACACCTGTCTATCGACTCCTCCGGGCATGGCGATTGTTGCGCGGCACAAGTACTCAACACACTGAACCCCGTTTCATTTGTAATAGAAGATCCCGAACAAGAAATACCACCACCATAATGCGTATCAGATTGGTTTGTGAAGGTGCATCCTCTGAATGTAACTCCTTTTGTGCTCCCCAATAATACAAAATCATAATGCCAGGTATATGTATCAGGATAGTCATTATTCGCCTCGAAATAGGCATTGGTAAAGTAGCTTAAGTTTGCTTGTGGTCTTAGAGAAAACGGGTTGAAGTTTTGAAATGGTCTGAAGATAACCGCAAACTCATTATTGATGAAACTTGCACTTGGCTCGTCAAGACTGTAGTTTGCCTCTACCTTAATAATTCCTCCGGCATATTCATCATCATAATTATCTGTACCTGAATCAAATTTTCCAAGCAATACTCCTCTATTTGCATTTTCGATCACCGCACCGTTTTTCAGGATGACCTGGCCCTGGGCGCATTGGCCGTTGATGGTGTATTGGTGGGCTTCATCGTTGCCCCAGACTTGTATGCCTTTCCAGAAACTATCTCCCGATGAGGTGATTTTTCCTCCATCAATAATGAGTTTGGCTCCTGGCTTTACGATAATTTTTGAATGTGAGCATAAATAGACACCGCATTTTATTGTTAATTCTTTATTCGTTTCAATAATGATATTAGAATTAACAACCTTTGAAGATGTCCAAATGGCATCGTTGTAAACAATTACATCTTGTTGACCTGGATCAAAATCACTTTGTATATATTTCCTTTTGTGATCTTCTGTAATGTTAAAGAAATGGATACGGCCCATTTGTTTTGGAGACAGGTAACTCCTACATTTATTGTATCCCATAATGTTATTAGAGATACCTGTGTAATTTGGAGGTGTACAATTCACAGTATAGGAAACATTTTGCCCACAATCCAACCATGCCCTATTTAAATCAGGATGGTATGTATCATCATATATATCATCATTACAACCTGAAAATGTATGTGGTAAACCAATAACATGACCAAGTTCATGGCCTATTAGTTGTACTCCTGCCCAGCTATGAGTATAGTTAATCATATTCACGTATGATTGTGGCCCACATCCAGCTCCTCCGGTATTATTACTTGTATAGAAAAAGATATTAATAATTTTATCTGTCTCAATACCAAATAAATCCCGATAATCAGATCCGCACAGAACATCAGATTCATACCATTAAGAATTATCGTGATAGTAAATACCTGACTCAATAAACCTAACCCTGCTGTCGTCAATTTCCTCAGCAGGAGGATTAACTGGTAAGACTGGCGATTGTATATTGCCGTAAAAATTATTAAGCCACTGTATTGCTTCTGCAACATTACTAGTTTGATCATCTTGATAAACACCGCCACCATTATCATCCCGCATAAAATGGAAGCTAATCCTAAATGTTAAAATGGGTGTATTTTGATAATTAAAATCAATATTTGGAATATATTCCAAGTAGTCATCACAATCTCCTGTAGCTAAAGGAGAATTTACGTGGATATTCTCAGTCAAGCAATCAAAATCACTTTGACCGATAAGAAGGTTAGATGAAGCGATAAGTAAGAAAAGTAAAAAATATAAATTTTTCATGATAAATTAATTTTAGTGCGTGATAATTATTTTATTTATTATTGGGTTATTATTACACCATATCAGAGCAAAGTAAGTGCCTGATTCCAATTTACTTAAATCAATTGTAAAATCGTTTTGATAAAATTTTCTATAAAGCACCTTTCTTCCCCACAAATCTATAATTTCAAGTCGTTTTTCTTGTGCGTATTCATCATTTATTTGAATATGGCAAATATCATCAATTGGATTTGGATAGAAATATACAGTTGCTTTTTGATAAGCTGTAATTGCAGAAGTCCAGACACTTAACTCTAAACAATCAGATTCATCATTACTAGTATAAATGTTTTCACCATTAACCGTCAGGCATAAAAGTTGATCAGGGCAACAAAATTCACTTTTACCGTGATTTTTATTCACCAAATCAGTAGCTGGGCCAAATGGATTAAATATACTGCCAACCCCTTCGATTATTGTTTGTGAAACAGGAAGTGATTCATTATGATTCGAAAGATACTGAACTCTATGTGTTTGATTATTACTTAATACGATTTCTGATATACTATCAAGGATAAAGGTACTATCTGTATTTATTGGATCAATATCCCAATAATATGCATCCAATATTAACGTATCACCGACATCAGCATTAAAATCTAAGAGTAATCGTTCAGTATTTTCTGAGAAATAGTGCCTTATAATGAATACTTTTTTTTCTGACGTGTCTTGCCTAATTGAAGCATACAACTCTCTAATTGTATCAAAATTATTTGGATTAAGATAGTACTCATAGATGTTTTTGTATGCCTTGTCAAGAAGCAATGTATCTGTTTCGGTAATATACAGGCTGGTCCACACTTGCGGTGGATTTCCTTCATAAATTGCATTTTGTTCCGTCCAGGTTGCATTGTTTTCCGGAAAAGGAATATAATCCTGGCTTTTCAAGGTATTTTGAAATATCATGAACAAAGCAATTACTGGTGTGATTTTAAGAATTCTTTTTTTCATTGTTTTAAAATTTAGTAAAAACAAATCGTTTTTATTTGAGTTCTTGTTTTCATTATTTCTAACTTTGTGTGATGTATTGTAATTTAAGTTTCATCATTTTTTTCCACAACATTTAACATTGTCGCTGATAATTTATTGGAATTATAAAAATCAAGGAGGGAACAATAACCTTGAGAATCCAACTTGAAAAATGTTAATTTGCTGGTTGCTTCCTTCTCTTCTCTTCTCTTCTCTTCTCTTCTCTTCTCTTCTCTTCTCTTCTCTATCCTTCCTTTGGGCAGTCCATGGCAGGGCAGGCGCAATACATTGAGCCTGGAAAAATTGAAAC
>JAGYLD010000133.1 GCA_018401355.1 Bacteroidales bacterium | reverse complement strand
TACTTTCTTGCCTCCTTCCTGTCAAAATGCTGTAAAGGATCAAAATTCTTCACTTCACAAGCAAATTGAGTCTTGAATTTGGAAGCATCGAAATGTGTGATCATATCGGCACTACTAACCCCATCAAGTAGAGCACTCCATAAATCGTCGAGATTATTGCCCAACGGGGTTAGTGCTCCTAATCCTGTAACGACTACGCGTTTTAACTCCATGCAAAAGGGAATTATTTCTACTTAGCGTTATTCTCAATATACTGGATGGCCTCGCCTACAGTCCCAATCTTTTCTGCCTGATCGTCTGGTATTGCAATATTAAATTCCTTTTCAAATTCCATGATCAACTCAACAGTGTCGAGTGAGTCAGCCCCTAAATCATTTGTAAAACTTGCTTCGGGTGTAACTTCATTTTCGTCAACACCAAGCTTATCAACGATGATAGCTTTTACTCTTGCTGAAATGTCAGACATAACTCTATTATTTTGGTTAAACAGGGTGCAAAGAAATGAATTTCCGTAAAAAAATCCAAAAGAAATATTATAATTTTGATAAATACTTTTGGTATTTGGCTGATTAATAATATTTTGAAAGGAATCTGGCAAAGTTCTCTGGAAATGAGATACTTTTGTTGTCTGCATTGACTGCCTTTAATTATATAGCATAAGAAATATATGAAAAATATCGCCATATGTGCTTCGGGTAATGGCTCCAACGCCGAAAGGATATCAAGATATTTCCAGTCATTTAAGGATGTTAAGGTCAGGTTGATCCTGTCTAACAATAAAAATGCCTATGTACTCGAAAGGGCTCAAAACCTTGGAATATCAACATTCGTTTTTTCCAGGGAAGATTTTTACCACTCAGATAAAGTATTGAAAGCATTGTTGGAAAACAATACTGACCTTGTTGTGCTGGCAGGATTTTTATGGCTGGTACCACAGAATTTATTGCGATCTTTTCCTGACAGGATCATAAACATACATCCTGCCTTACTTCCAAAGTATGGTGGAAAAGGAATGTATGGAGACAAAGTTCACAAAGCCGTTATTGATGCAGGAGAAAAATATTCGGGTATTACCATTCATCATGTTAATGAGGTTTATGATGCCGGAAAGATTATTTTTCAGAAAAAAGTAAAAGTTGAATTGGGAGAAACCCCTGAATCTCTGGCGCAAAAAATCCATAAACTCGAATACCGCCATTATCCTGAAATCATAGAAAAATTGGTCAAAGGCAACAACGGATAAATTTATCAGGGTCCTTCATGGCCAATTCTTTTCCGTATGGTTTCGGTTTCCTTTTCATATCCGGGCTTGCCCAGTAAAGCAAACATATTATTCTTGTATGCCTCAACTCCGGGCTGATCAAATGGATTGACTCCAAGCATGTAACCACTTATTCCACATGCCATTTCAAAGAAATATATCAATTGTCCAAGATTATATTCACTGATCTCAGGAATACTGATCTTTATGTTTGGCACATTACCATCAACATGGGCCAGGATGGTTCCTGTTTCGGCCATTATATTAACTTCATGGATCCTCTTTCCTGCAAGATAGTTGAGCTTATCCAGGTTATTTTCATCAGATGGAATGCGCAGCTCGCTAACAGGTTTATCAACAGAAATGACTGTCTCGAAAATATGCCTTTCCCCATCCTGGATGTATTGACCCATAGAATGAAGATCTGTTGTAAAACTTGCTCCGGCAGGGAATATTCCTTTCCCCTCTTTTCCTTCACTTTCACCATAAAGCTGTTTCCACCATTCGGTAAAATAAAATAGCTCAGGATCATAACTGATCATCATTTCAATCTTTTTTCCAGTTTGATAAAGGGCATTTCTCGCGGCTGCATATTCCAAAACAGGGTTTAAATCATTATCAACCATGCTTTTTGAAATATATTCCCAGAAATCTTTTGCACCTTTCAACAATTTTCGGATATCGAAACCGGCAACAGCAATTGGCAGCAAGCCCACGGGTGTAAGGACGGAATAACGGCCACCCACATCATCGGGAACGACAAATGTTTTATAACCTTCTTCATCAGCCAGTTGTTTGAGCGCGCCTTTTTCCTTATCGGTAATGGCAATAATGCGATGACGAGCTTCCTGAACCCCATATTTATGTTCAAGGTGATTTTTAAGAATACGGAAAGCAATAGCAGGTTCTGTTGTAGTACCTGATTTACTGATAACTGTTATGGCATATTCCTTTTTATCAAGTATGTGTAGAAGATCCGTCAGATACTTTTCACTGATATTTTGTCCTGCAAATAGCACAAGCGGATGTTCCTGCTGTTCCTGTAATTCATAGAAACTATGTCCGAGGGCTTCAATCACGGCCCTTGCACCAAGGTATGATCCCCCAATACCTATAACAACCATAATCTCAGTTTTTGTACTTATGGTTTCGGCAACATTTATAATATCATCGATCATATTGTCTGAAATATCACCGGGTAAGGTAATCCAGCCAAGAAATTCGTTTCCTTGTCCTGTTTTATTGATTAAGTTTTGATATTGATTGGATGCAGATTGTTGCAGTGAGGCAAGATCTTTTTCTACAATAAAGCCCATTATGTTGCTCAGTTCGATTCTAATGTTGTTCATAAATCTGATTTTTCATTTTTCACGAAAGTAATAAAAACATACAAAAAAAAACAGTGCGAAAACCTGGCGGTAATCGCACTGTCAAACCAAAAACCAAAATTCATGAATCAAAATGCACAATGTAAAACTAACATGAAATTATTGGTACGAAGAAATATAATAAAGAACGTACTTTACAAAAGTATAACACATTTCATGCCATTTTTGTTAATGACAGTTAATGAAAGTTAAAAAACGTTAATTTTATTTTATCAATATTATCAAGCCTTACCTTTGTTTTTATGAACAAAAAGATTTTTTTATCCATCATAACTTTGATGCTTTTAGCCCTGATAGGTTTAATGATAATTCAGGTTTACTGGATAAAAAACACGATTACCGTCCGCCAGGGCAACTTCACCCGCAGTGTTAACGAAGCAGTGTCCAATGTTATTTTTCGGCTTGAAAAAATTGAGATGGCCAATGAAATGAAAGAACGTCTTGATATAATATCAGACGAGCGAAGCTGGCCTGTTGTTACAGATTCTTTAAATGCCAAGATATTAAAGGAAATACAAAAGATCGACAACCGGGCTGATCTCGAAAAATTCTTCAACCAGTATTTTTTAACGAGGGATATTTTTAAAAACTACATTTTAAATAAACCGAAGGGATTTGTTGAAGACCGGCTTAATGCAAAGCTCCTTGATTCATTACTTTACGATGAATTGAACAAAAAAAGCATCAATACTAATTATTCATTTGGAATTTTCAGTCCACTCAGAAATAAGATGGTGATCATGAGTGAAGGTGCCAGTCCGGGGGTTCTTATTAAAGAAGGATTTGCATTTATTTTGTATCCCAGTGACCTTGGCACGGAACGTGATTACCTTATGATCCATTTTCCCAATGAGATCCGGTTTTTGATCAGTCAGATGTGGGGACTGCTTGCCATTTCTTTCCTGTTGATTATTGTCATAATATTATCATTTGCATATACGGTGATTACCATTCTGAAGCAGAAAAAACTTTCTGAGATGAAAAACGATTTCATCAATAACATGACCCATGAGTTTAAGACACCCATCTCGACGATCTCCCTGGCATGTCAGGCCTTAAACGACAGCGACATCAACAAGACGCCTGAGCTTTATGATAGCTATATTAAGGTCATCAATGAGGAAAATGCAAGGCTGGGCAGCATGGCTGAGAAGATTTTGCAAACGGCCATTCTCGATAAGGGTCAGTTAAAACTTAATTATGAGCCATTTGATATACATGAGGTTATTACAGATATGGTAAAGAAAGCAGGGATTCAGGTAGAAATAAAGGATGGAAAGATTCTAACAGATTTTCAGGCAGATCCGTCAGAAATTATTGGTGATAAGATGCATATTACCAATCTCATTAACAATTTGCTGGATAATGCCAATAAATATTCCCCACAGAAGCCCCAGATCCTTGTTGCAACAACCAATAATCAAAATGGTATCACAGTCAGTATAAAAGACAATGGCATTGGTATCAGCAAAGCGAACCAGAAAAAGATCTTTGAGAAATTATACCGTGTAACAAGTGGAGATCTTCATGATTTCAAGGGGTTTGGATTGGGCCTTAGTTATGTAAAGGCTATTGTTGATGCGCATGGAGGAGATATCAAATTGGAAAGTGAATTAAAGAAAGGAACCAAATTTGATGTATTTTTACCATATAATTATGTAAAAAGCTGATCTAATGGAATCTGAAAAAGTCAATATTTTACTGGCAGAGGACGACAAGAACCTGGGAACAATTTTAAAGGCATACCTTGAAGCCAAGGGTTATAAAACTATTCTGGCAGTAAATGGCCGGGAAGCATTAAAAGCCTATCAGAAGAATGAAATCAATTTCTGCATAATAGATGTGATGATGCCGGTGATGGATGGTTTTTCTCTTGCAAAGGAGATCAGGTTATCGGACAAAGAGATTCCTATACTATTTCTTACAGCAAAATCGATGCAGGAAGATAAGTTAAAAGGCTTTGAGATAGGTGCGGATGATTACCTTACAAAACCTTTTAATATGGAGGAACTGCTGGCGAGGATCAAAGCCATATTGCGCAGATCATCTGAAAAAGGTTCAGAGCCCATGCCAGAAGTAATTCAACTTGGCAAATTACAGTACGACCGGACCAGGCAACTTTTAGTAACACCAGAGGGAGAGTTAAAGCTTACTTCAAAAGAATCTGCTCTTCTCGACCTGTTGTGCAAGCATATCAACGAAACAGTTGACCGCAGCATCGCCCTGACACAGATCTGGCACGACGACAGCTATTTCAATGCCAGAAGCATGGATGTTTACATCACTAAGCTCAGAAAATACCTGAAAGCAGATCCTGAAGTGGAGTTAATGAATGTGCATGGGGTTGGGTTTAAGCTGGTAGCACCGGTATAATTATTTTCCTGACAGCTAAGGAAGCTTATCGTTTTGAGTAAGCAACATTTTCTGTGATTCGAAAAGCACTTTATGAGAAGTATCACGAATGATGTTCCAGTAGTGAGATGAGCCGGGACCTTTGTCCTTATTGCTCAATACTATCATTGTTTTACTTTGCTGCATATCGCGGATATAATATGCCCTGAATCCCTTCCACCAGCCAAAATGAAAAACAGTGCTGTCTTCAGAGGTTTTTATCCTCCAGCCAAAGCCATAGTTGTTTCTCCTTCTCCAATAATTGGGACTTCCAGGACTGAATGCTTCTTCAAGCGTTTCTTCACTTACCAGTGTGTAATCATTCAAAGCCTGATCGAATTTAAAAAGGTCTTCCACGGACGCATAAACTCCTTTATCCCCCAGAACCCCGTTCAGGTAATCATTTCTCATCCTGATCGGTCTCCAACGGCGGTACCTGTGGCCACTTACTTCTGCAGGGATATAGCCAGGTACGGCAGAATCATCACGCATATTGTAAATAA
>JAGYLD010000132.1 GCA_018401355.1 Bacteroidales bacterium | reverse complement strand
CTGGCAAAGCCTGATTGTTTGGCGAGTGCTTCCTGGGTGTGGTTTTTGGCAAACCCGGTCGTGATGAGCCGGATGGCTTCCTGGATACGGTAGTTGTTGATGAAGTTAGGGAATGTAGTGCCCAGTTGTGTATTTATGGACCAATGAATGGATATGAGAAATCTCGTCTTTTTGGGCGGTAATGTCAAAGATGGTATTTATCAGTTCTTTTTTAGACTGATAATCTTTTATTTTGGTAATGGAATCAAGCATCATAGTTACAGCATCCCTGAACTCTTCCCCTTCCAGGGAATCAAGTTTGCTGAAAAGCCTTTCATCTGTGTTGTTTTGAGATGTAATCGTCTGAATGCCAGATGACAGTAATAAGAGAAGCAGATATAATAACCTTTTAAACAATCTCATATATTTCAATTATGAGTCTAAGTTTTGAAAGGATTTTCCAATCAGAACAAAATTAATAATATCGGGGAAATACATCCAATTATGATGAGGCCGGAAATTACGAATAGTCCTATTTTGATATATTTTATCAAGATTTTGCATCTATTTTCCATTCTTGTAATGAGCCGCAAAAAATGCAGGAGTTACTCCGGTATGTTTTTTAAACACAGCGCTGAAGACACTCCGGTTTGCAAATCCACATTCTCCTGCAAGTGCTTCCTGGGTGTGGTTTACAAGATATCCGGAGGTTATTAACCGTATTGTCTCCTGGATGCGAAGGTCGTTAATATAGTTCGGGAAAGTGGTTTTTAATATCCTGTTGACAGTCTGTGACAGGTAAGTCCGGTTTGTTTGAAGCAAACGGGCAGTATCCTGGATGGTCAGTTGTGGGTTGAGATAAGGCTGTTTGGTTTCCATCAGATGTTGCAGTTTACGGATCAAATCACTGAAACCGGGATCTTCTTCTGCTTCCAGGCCGGACAACTTTGCATCAGCGGGATCCATCCTGCGGTTTTGTTGGCCGGAATGACTTTGGATTTCCAGCGCTTTTTGTACAAGTGCTTTCTTAGACAAATAAATTCTCCGGTAAAGTAAGAGGATGATCACAACCACAACACCTAAAATAACTAAAATAGCTAGGAGTACTGCGATTCTGTCCCGGGATACCTTTAACTCCCGGTTGATACGATCGTGTTCGCGTTCGGCCAGGATGACCATCGATCGCTCGCGGTTTCCTTTGGTGTTAAGGGAATCCGTTATTCGGGCAAACTTATTCATATAAGCCAGCGCCAAAGTGTTTTCTTCCCTGGCTTCCTGTATAATGGACAACAAGCGGTAAATCCCGGGTATATAACGGTATTGATTGAACAACAGGGTATCTCCAGGTTCAAGGGTTTTTGCCAGGGAAAGCGCTTTGTTGTAATTACCTGTTTGATAAGCGTATAAGGCCTCAGAATAAACCCTTTCCTGGAGGACATCCTCAAACAGAACCTGTCTGGAAACAGCCATTGCTTCATCCAGATACCGGGTAGCCTGTTCTATATTTCCTTTTTTAATGAAAATCTGGGCAATCCAGGAATTGATATACGTAAGCATATTCAGCCTGTCTGGGGTATTTAACTCCCGGATGGCAATATCACGGGATTTCAGAAACCATTGGAGGGCGGTTTCATAACTGTTATTGAGAGCTTCAATTTGACCCATATTGTTCATGAGCACATAGGGATGGTAGATATTCCAGGGTCGCTGGTCGTTGTAGTAATCAAGCAAGCGGAGATAGATTTCTCCTGCCATATCGTAAAGCCGGACGTGATAATATACGTCCCCAAGCAGAATGAGAGCATTTCTGTATCCCTCGTTACTGAGATCAGCCGGTACCATGTCAAGCAAACGGAGTACATGTACCATTGCCGAATCATACTGCTGGCGGTTCATATAGAACCTTATGGCACGGTCCTCGACATATTGTATTTTCCCAGGAAGCCGGTGTTTCTCAGCCAGCCGCGATGCCTCGGCAAATAATGACGGGTCATTTGTATCCGAGTAGATCACTTTGTAGGTAAGTGAACGGATGTGGGAAATATCATCCTTTTCTGCTGTAATTCTGAAAACCTTTTTTGTCACAGCAATCCTGGTCTGATAATCCGGGTGTTGATCCAGAGCATAATAAAGGGAATCGATGAGGGTGCGGAAAGGTTCGCCCGACAAATTATTCAGTCGCTGCAAAGTCGGTTCGAACTTACGTGCCTGATCCCGGGCATAAACGCCCAGAACCAGAAAAAGGATGATAAGAATATGGGTGACAGTTAATACCGGGCGCATGTTCTTAGTTGTTTGTACATCCTGGATCTTGGTTGTAAAGATACTTTTTTTTGTACTTCCTGTCAGAATGTACCAATTCTGACAAGTGCCGGTTCACCCAAGAAGGGAGAGGAAGTAATTTTAAAGATAATTTCAAAAGCCATTCCTATGAAAGCCATATCTTACTTTTTATTAATGGGATGTTATGTCCTGTTGCCATTAATTGTGCCGGCCCAGAACAATTGCCTTAGTTTCGACGGGACGGATGATTATGTAAATGTTTCTTCTTTCACCCCTACCTTGACGCAAGGGACCATCAGTTTTTGGATCAGGCTCGATCAGATACCTGCCAACAATGCAAGAATTTTATCAAGATCCTGGTTGGAAGATGAAATATTTATTGATGGCAATGCAGGTACCATCAATACCTATAGTTTAGTTACCGGAAATGATCTTCAATCAGAAACAGCTTTGAGTGCCGGGGTATGGACTCATATTTGCATTACAGCAGATGCGTCTGGTTCCAAGCTATATATTAACGGAGTTCCGGACGATGAAGGAGGAGCTGCTGATTTTTCCCTGAGCAGTTTCCGGTTTGGTGGTCAGTTTACTTCCGCTTATGAGGTATTGCCCGGTAAGTTGGATGAATTGCGTTTCTGGAATGACATACGGACGGAAACAGAGATCAGGCAGAATATGTACAGGGAGCTTCCGGATCCATCCACCGAAGCGAACCTGGTATCCTATTATAAGCTTGATGAAACAGATGGATCCTTTACGGCGAATGATTCCAAAGGTTCGAATAACGGAGCGCTGACAAATATGACAGGTAATGAATGGGAAACATCATCTGCGATCTTCGGGCCGAAAAATTGCCTTGATTTTGATGGGGCTAGCGATTATGTTGCCACCGACAACCTGTTTATCTCAGGGAATACCTTTACCCTGGAAGCCTGGATATATGCAAGAACATTTAATGGCAGTGGTGATGCCAATATTTCACAACTGATTGTCGGAGGAGATGAAAATGCCCTGTTGAGAATTGGCGATGCCGGAATCGATAATAATCAGCCGCAATTTGTTGTACTTGTCGGAGGTGCACACCAAAGGCTGGATGCCAATACACACATGGCTGCCAATAGGTGGTATCATATGGCAGGCGTTTATGATGGCAGTTCCATGAAGTTATATATTAATGGCATGCTGGATAATTCCCTCGCGCAGAGTGGTAACATTGATGAAACCACTAATACACTTATTCTGGCAGGAAATACAGACAACACCCGTATGCTTGATGGCAGGATGGATGAGGTACGCATATGGAGTAATGCCAGAACAGCAGAGCAAATCAGGGAAAACATGTGCAAGAATCTTACCGGGAATGAAAGCGGTCTGCTTGCATATTTCAGCTTTGATAATTCATCCGGAACAGTGTTGCAGGATTTTTCAGGAAATGATAAAGACGGAACCCTGACGCATATGGCCAATGATGATTGGGTAGGTTCTGATGCATACAACACCTGGCTGAACACCACTGACAATAGCTGGCGTACCACCTCCAACTGGAGCCTCGGATCATACCCCACAACCGGCCATAATACCGGAGTTTATAATTACGGGGGATCATCGGTACAACCATCCTATTCCGCGAACATCGAATGCAGGAACCTGGTGATAGGCGCCAATGCGGATATTGCCTTTTCCAATCCATTGGATGTGGATGAAAACTTTCTGGTAAACTCAGATTTTGATATACCCGACAACTGTGGAATGCGGGTTGATAAGGCGGTTATTACTTCAGGAAAAACTTTAACGGTCAGGCCGGGAGGGATGATCGACATATACAGTGGTATTGTCAATGAGGGAACTTTCCTTCTGGAAAGTACATCATCAGGAACAGGCTCCGTTGTTGCTGACGGTACGTATTCAGGATCCGGAAGTTATGAAATTCAACGCTATATAGCTCAATGGACCGGTGCCAGTCATGGCTGGCATTTTCTTTCTTCTCCCGTTTCAGCTCAGGCCATTCAGCCGGATTTTGTATCCGATCCCCCCACAGTAAATGAGGACTTTTACAGTTGGGATGAACCCACGAATTACTGGATCAACACCAAGGCCGGAGATGGAAGCTGGAACAGCAGTTTTGAAAGTACCTTCACGGTGGGTAAGGGATACCTGGTAGCTTACGGATCAGATCAGACCAAGTCATTCAGCGGAACCTGGAATAATTCCAATGTAAGCATCACTAACCTCACACACACGCTTACTTCGGAGAACAGAGGGTGGCATTTGCTGGGCAATCCATTTCCGTGTGGTGTTATCTGGACATGGGACATTGAATGGGATCCCAACTGGCAGCAGCAGTATATAGGCAGCACAGCAAAGATCTGGCAGGAAAGCAGCGCTTCATATACAGATATTGATGATAATGAGATCATTCCTCCAATGCAAGGTTTTATGGTGTATGTGGCAGAAAACCAGACAGGAAGCCTGATTATCCCGAAGGCATTAAGAAGTCATGAAACGGATGTTTGGTATAAATCAACAGGAGTCAATACGTTAAAGCTTACGGTTCATGATGTTGAGTACCATACCGCCCAGGAAACGGTGATCCGTTTTATTCCCGAAGCGAGCCAGGGTTATGATATTGCTTATGATTGCTGGTATCTGCCGGGGTATGCACCTCAGTTTTATACGCAAACCGAAGGGAAGGCAGCATCGACCAACGGTCTGCCGGAGCTTCATGAAAGCATACAGATTCCCTTATATTTTATAAAAAATGAGGGAACACAATTTTACATCCGGGTTGAAGGAACAGATGATCTTGATCCTGACCTTCCGGTTTTTTTAACCGACCTCCAAACCCATACTACCCATAACCTGACCAATGAACCCATTTACAGCTTTACCGCAATCGAAGGCGATGATCCCGGGCGTTTCCTGCTGCATTTCAGCACGGTGGGGATCGGGGAAGAACAGTTTGCCGGTTCGGCCATAAATATGTTGGCCTGGAACGGTGGTAATACATTGCATATAATTAATCCTGAACAGCTTCCCGGACAGTTTACCGTATTCGATATAACCGGCAAACCTGTGTTATTGGGCATTTTGGATGGAGAATCTGAACAAAGCTATTCCCATAACCTTCCCGGAAGCTTGTATGTGGTGTGTTTCCGGACAAGTGAGGGAGTTGTGAGCCGTAAGGTGTTGGTAGCAGGATATGGGCAATGATCGGTTTCCTGAGCCATGCAGCCCACGAAACAACATCCGCAAGAAGGTCCGGATCACACATGATGCCATTTTAACCAAATATTTGTGATCGTTATAATATTCGCTTGATAACAATATACTGCAAAGTTGTATCGCAGTTTTTTTTATCACTCCGT
>JAGYLD010000131.1 GCA_018401355.1 Bacteroidales bacterium | reverse complement strand
TTCCCGGGGATCTGCTGTAACCAAAGAAAATACTAAGACCTTGGATTATGTAGCTGATTCCACCGGCACCTGGTATATCAGGATTTCCCGCTCCTCCGGAGAAGGAGAATATCAACTTGTTCTTGATACAAACAAATCAATAGATGTTGAAACAGAAGAAGAAACAATCTCTGATGAATCAGTTGCCAGGGAAGAAGCTGAAATAGAAGATGAGGAAGTAGTACAAGAGAGATTCAGAGAGACTGAAGAAACCTTGGAAGATGGAGAGAATGAACCCCCGATCGCTTTGTGTGAAATTCCCGCTATGGCCATGATAGGAGAGGTTGTGTTTGATGCCAGTTCTTCTTATGATCCTGATGGAGAAATTATTTCCTATAGCTGGGAGTTAAAATTAGACGGTAAAACCATTGGTACCTTCAGTGAAGAGAAAGTCATCTATAAATTTGCTGAGCCCGGAAAATATGAAATGATCCTTATTGTTGTTGATGACCAGGAAGCAAAGGATATAAAAACTTTCACCATAAATATTGTTTCTCCTACCGATCATCCTATTGCTCAATTTACCTATAATCTGGCAATTGGAGAAGAAAAATATTTTTTATTTGACGGATCCAATTCCTATAGTCCTAGTCCTATTGTAGAATACGAATGGGATTTTGGGGATGGAAGTATTCCAATTACAGGCAAGCAGGTCGAACACAAATTTGAATCTCCCGGTACCTATCGGGTAACACTGACCGTTGTTGACCAGAATGGAGAACGGGTGAAAGAGACACAGCAGATAGACACTACAATGACTCTAACAGCTTCTTTTACTTTTTCTCCCGGAGAACCTGCAGTATCAGAAATGGTTTATTTTGATGCCTCTTCTTCCCGGGGACTCATAGATATTGAAACCTATATGTGGGATTTTGGAGATGCTAGTGAAACAGCTTATGGGATAAATGTCGAGCATAGTTTTGAGTCAACTGGTATTTATGAAGTCTTACTTACTACTACGGATGAGTCCGGAGAAACCAGTACTGCTACAAAAGAAATAACTGTTCTTACTATGGATGAGAGTGCCTTTATCCAATGTGGGATCATTCAAGCTAATAATGGCCAGAGAATTCCGTTTCGGGCTTCTTTTCTGGAGCAGCCTATTGTGGTGACTTCAGCTGTAGTTGATGGAACTGCTACGGTTATTAGCACACCTAATAATATTACCAGCACCCATTTCGATATTCTGATTAACAACCCTGATGGTACTCCTCCTGAATCCGGTGCCTTGGTACACTGGATTGCCTTTGTACCTGATTCAACCAAGGGCTGCCTTGGGGGAGTCGCTCAAACCGATGGACAGCCTAGCATATATATTCCATTTACTGAACCTTTAAATGTGAGAGAAAATGAACAAATCATTGTGTTAACCAATGCCGAAAAGAATCAAGCATATCTCAGTAGAACCAGTCAGATCGATGACCAGGGAACACAAATCGGGGTTACAGATCAAAACGGCAATCCGGTCAGTGCATATGTTTACTGGATGGCTGTAGTTCCTAACGATCTGAATGGTTTTCAGGGTTCCCAGGCAACAGTCAGTCATGGAGATACTGTTATATTTGAAAATCCTTTTGTCAACCAGGCAGCTTGTGTGTGCACTAGTTCTACCCAAAATGTTGCGGCTGCTGCCTCAAACAGTAGTCAAACTCAATTTATTATGAACTTGTCTGCCAATCAGGCAAATGTGAACTGGTTGGCCTATGGCGGAGCTGTTCCTCCCTTGCAAACCGGTCAGATCAGGGTTAGTTCAACTCCAGGTGGGGCAACGGTTTATTTAAATGGTTCTAATGTTGGCACAACTCCTTTGGATGATGTTCTGGAGATCACCGATTTGTCACCGGGAGAGTATACTGTAAAGTTAGAACTGCAGGATTATCGTGTTTTCGAAACAGCAGTTACTGTGAACCCAACAGAAACGGTGATTGTTAATCCAACTTTACATACGAATCCCGGAACTATTTTAGTGAGTTCAGACCCATTCGGTGCAACCATCAAAGTTGATTATTCTCCTAACTACCCATTTTATTGGGATAATCAACAAGGTTGGGTAAATCCCCCATTTGGGACAACCCAGGATGAACCGGTTGAATTATCTCCCATTCCTCCCGGTGAACATATTTTGACTTTAGAATTGGATAATTATGCAACCTGGTCAGGTACACATGATTTAGAACCTGATGGTACCTGGACTATTCAAGCTGTTTTAGAACCTGATCCGGGTACGATTTCAGTGACTTCAACTCAATCTGGAGCAAAAATTTACCTTGCAGAAGGAGATTGGACTGAACAGCCTGATTCAGAAGAGATAACCTGGATTGACAAAGGTACTATTCCTGCTGCTGATATTTATGGCACAGCGGTTCCTCTTCTAATAGAGAATATCGCTACAGGGGTATATACTGTAAAATGCTCCTTAAATTACTATCAGGAGATGGTGCAAACTGTTCAGGTAAATTCAAATCTAACTACTGAATTGCATTTTGATTTGGTTCCTGCCCTTGCTTATGCGAAAATTATTGCCCAGGATGAACAGGGGAATTATCTTCCGGGTGTCTATACCAGTTTTTCACCCTGTTTTGGAAACGGATGCAATCAAGGGCCTACAAACGAGGATGGAATTTCAGAAGGCAATATTAATGCCGGTTCTTATACTGCCAGAGTTTGGAAACAAAATTATACTGACTATACGGAAAATATTGAAATTACCGGCTTATATACAGAGGAAAATCCCCTGCAGATCAATGCTGTATTAATTGGTGAACCGGGTTCGATTAATGTTGATTCATCACCCTCCGGGGCAGCGGTTTACCTGGCAGAAGGAGACCAGACCAGTGTTTCCGATGAAGCGGTTGATTGGGAAGAGCAAGAAGGGATAACACCTTTAACGATTAGCGGGGTGACACAGGGAACCTATACAATCAAAATATTTCTGGAAAGTTATATTCCGAGTGATCTTTCTAGTGATGTCACTGTCCCGGTTGAAGGGTATCCTTTCATAGATACAATTATTGTCAATCCGGGACAAACCAGCGATATTACCGCTAACTTCACTAAAATAACCGGTCATATCACAGTCAACTCTAATGAAGAAGGAGTGAATGTATTTATTGATGATATAGCAAAGGGTTCTCTAGGGAATATGCCAGTAGGTGGTTATCAGGTGCCTACTGGTACCCATAACGTGCGGGTGACCAAGGATAATTTTATCTCTTACCAAACCAGTGTCCAGGTCGGATATCAGGAAACCGTAACAGTTGATGCGAATCTGTACCAGGCACAAACATTAACTGCTTTGATTGATATGACACCTTCTTATGGTAAGCCACCTTTAGAGGTTGATTTTAGTGGGGAAGGAATTAGTCCTGAAGGAATAAGTATTGCAAGTTATTATTGGGATTTTAATGATAATGGGGCAGTTTCTTCTGACCAGAATCCTACCCATATTTTTACAGAAGCCAAAGATTATGATGTAAGCCTAATCGTGGTAGATATAGAGGGAAACACTTCTGAACCAGCATGGGTTTGTATTCCTGTTCGTAACCAAAATGTAGTAGATCCCCCATTAGACTGCCTTACAATTTTTTATGATAATGAAGATACATCGACTGAAAACGAGATTACTTATTCGGGTAATGTGCTCTTAAATGGTTTCCTTGGGGTAACTGGTTCGGTCACTGTTCAAAATGGGGAGCATGGTCAAATTTCTGGAACAGGTAATTTAGTTACCGGACATGACAACATTGATACAGCGATTGCGACAATCAATAACGGGGCAGCTTTTACTATTGAGACAAAAGCAAGTGATGTGGGCGGATGTTACCGCACTTTAACAGGAAATTTTACAGAATTCAGCTTTCCGTTCCATGGTTTGGAACTGACAGTGAGTGATCCAAAACTTTATGAAAACAAACTTTCCCTGAATGGAAGTATAACTCCCTTTTGGGGAGCATTGCCGGCAATCACTATTAGCCCAAGCATATCAGCATCTGGCCTCGAATTTGGCGGAGGAATTAAACTACCTAATTTTAAAATAGGAAATTTTGGTGTTAAGGATGCTTTCTTAGGGTTTGATGAAGGTTGTGGAACTTGCTGGGAAGCCAGAATTACTTTCGGACTTCCTCCTGGAGTAGGTATTGAAGTAGGAGGAGAACTTGGAATCATGAATGGCTCTGTAAATAGGGTTTTGGCCAGTGCTGGAAGTTTAGACGTGCCAATTGGTAATACTGGAGTCTTTTTAGACAGCATTAATGGTGGTCTTGAACATATTCCACCAGATATTGATCCTTTGATATTACGGGCAGGAGCTGGATTTTACGCTGGTCCCAAGATTCCGCCGGTAGGATCAATGCCGTCATTTCAATTAGCAGGAATTACCTTTGGTGGAGGAGATTTCAATCTACTAGGAGGAGATATAGATTTAATCTTTGATTGTAGCGGGAAAATGACCGCAGAAGGAATTGCCTATATCTTAGCTCCAAATTTTGGTGAGATTGGCAGTGCAGAACTGACCGTTGATTTAAATAGAGGATTCTATGCATGGGGAGAGTTACGATATCCACCGGGAGATTTTGCTATGATGAAAGGAAATCTTGCCGGTAAAATGGATTTTGATCTGGAATTTCAGGGATGTGTTGCCGGGACTCTACAGGTTCCGGAAATTTTGCCGATTATCGGTGGAATGCATTTCGGGCAGGCAGCCGGTTATATTGATAATGACCTGATTGCAGCCGGGGTGAAGATAGGTGACCGGGTTTGTGTGCCTATTGCAGGTTGCTATGACTTAACGATACCTGTATGCTTAATCTTCTCATTTGATGATCCTGGATTTGAGGTGGTCACCAACTGGGATGCTATTCAGGAAGTTAGTTTGACCGGGTTGCCTTATGATTATGCTCAATATGCTCCGGTCCAATATGCTGGGATAGGGTTTCCCATGTTTTCCCTGGCACAAGCAGACAGGAATCCTACCATTGAACAGGTATTTGAAGTACCGGAGGGATTAGAAGTAGCTATATTTCACATGAATGTATCTACTGAAGGCATACTCCCGGAATTTAAATTGACTTCACCGGATGGTTTGGTATATGAACAAGGAACAGATTCAGCCATATGGCAGGGCAATGAAGTGACCAGTGATCTTTGGTGTGCTGTTTCCAATCCTTTACCTGGTAGATGGGTCGTTGCTTCTGATATGTTTTTATCTGATTTAGAATATAAGGTTACGCTTTATAAATTGAATCAGATACCGACGATGGAATTAACAACACCTGTCAATGAAATTATTGTAGAAAAAGGAACTCAAATTCCTATTAACTGGAAGGCCGAAGACCCGGATAGTGATGCAATGATTCGTCTTTGTTATACAGAATCACCTCTCCAGCAAATAGAAAACGGACAACCTGCCTTCCCCGGAAATACCATCGTTAAAAATATTTCTGAAGATAATCCAAAAAATACCTATACCTGGGATACGCAAGGAGTAGCGCCAGGTCAATATCATGTCTATGCCGTTATATTTGATAGTAAGAATTTCCCGGTATATGCCTGGAGTAAGGGCAGTGTAACAATTCTGGATAGTAAATTTCCTCCTCCTAAAGGAGTAAAGGCTTACCAGGATGGAGAGGGAATCAAGGTAGAATGGAGTGATATGTCCGGTGCTGACGGATACCATGTTTATTATCAGGAAGCTCATGAACAGACTCCTCTGAATCTAGCATCATCCCTTGCAATCTGGAAGGAAACAGAAGCTGAGATTAGAAGCTTGCAGCCCGGCAAAAGCTATCGGATTGCCGTAACAGCCTTCCAGGAAGATGGTTATGAAAGCG
>JAGYLD010000130.1 GCA_018401355.1 Bacteroidales bacterium | reverse complement strand
CACCATCTTCCCCGTCGCTATCCTGTTGCCGGTCTGAAGCCTGAGGAGATACATACCGGGTGGCAGGTGTGTGGCGTTGTACTTAACGGGTTCATGGTTCACCGGCAATTCGTCGACCTTGTTCCCTGTCATGTCGAAGACATACAAGCGGGCATCCAAGCTACCAGTACCCGGAAGTGTGTTTATAATCACGACCTCTGTCGTTGTCGGGTTCGGAAGGCAATACAATTCGTGGTGATCTGGCGGATTCAAAGCTTCCGCTATCCCTACGGTCTGGTCGAAATAATACGCACCCATATCGCTTCTGGTTCCATCGGGATCATATAGTGTATCAACGCCTGCATCGATGCAGGGAGAGAACTCAGTGAGATAAAAGTTGGCTGAGGTGGTATCTTCAAACTCAGGATACACATCTGCATTAGCCTTCCATTCTCCCTGTGGCATGAAGCCACCAATGGAATCCTTGCCAAACTGTATATCATTGTAATAGAAATCAGGTACGCAGTTATTATACCAGTTGTATACCTGTGAACCGTCGGGTGAACTGTTCTCCCACAGGATATTGTTGATCAGAATGGGGCATGACTCATTACTGATGTCAATGCCTCCCCCATGCAGATTTGCATGGTTGAAAACGATGGTGTTATTGATGATCTTCGGGTTGCAGGCCCCGTACATTTCAAGGGCTCCCCCATCCTCCAGGGCCAGGTTGTTATAAAACAGGTTATACCATATTTCCGGGCTGCTGTTTTCGAAGAGGCAAAGGGCCCCACCATACTTGTTAGCCCTGTTATTGATAAATACATTATTGATTATCTGCGGATGGCATGATATAACAATGTGGATGGCCCCGCCTTGTATGGTTGCATGATTATCATAAAAGTAATTGTGGCTGATGAGCGGACTGGAATTTTGCCAGCAAATGATGGCCCCGCCGTTGAAGGAACTGTTACCGATGAAGCTGTTGTTTCGGATGATACCATTGAAGCCGCCGAAGGCAAGGGCTCCGCCGGCTGCCTGGGAACCGGTCCATGCCTGGTTATCGATAAAAAGGCAATGTTCGATCCTTACCTTGCTGAAATCAAGTAGCCCGATACCTCCGCCGCAGTTCTCAGGCCAGGTGCCCGTGCAATTGGCATCCTGGAAACGGCAATAGGTAAATATACTGCTGTCTGTTTCTTCCGGAACATTCATCATTTTGATCCCTCTGTGCCCGGCACTGTGCTCACAATAGAAGAAAATACTGTCGGTTTCCGTGCCTTGTGCAAGCAGTCTCCCGTTCACATGAAAGATATAATGGTCTTGAAATGCAACCGACACACCCGGTTCGATAATGAGGGTGGAATCCACAGGAACCGTAATGTCTCCTTCGATCAGATATGGAGAGCCGCCGGCTGTCCAGGTTCCGTAAACATCTCCTCCGGGGACGGGACTCTGAGACATAAGAATTCCTGAAAAAAACAAAAATGCATAAACGAATGAGATAAACTTTTTCATATTACAGGGTTTTTAAGATTTATACTTTCTGTCAATCTAAAGATACATTACCAAAAAGCCCTGTATGAAGAAGATATATGAACGTGAGGATTCGGGGGTTGAACGCCGGGATTTTCCGGATGAACGCAAGGGAATTTTTACAAATCCCTTTAATGTTGGACCGGAATTCAAACGATCTCAATAATTATTCCGCTCCATCCTGAATATTTAACGGAATCCTTAGGCAAACAAGAGTACCGCAAGGACTGCCAGACTCATCTTCCAGATCGATAATACTAAAGACATCGTTGGGTTTCTTCCTGCCCCATAATCCTTGTAATCTTGTGCGGGTAAGGCCAACTGCCAGGGATTCGTGCTTCTCCAGCCTGGCGGTTCTTAGTTCGCCGGCTTTTTTCCTGCCCACACCATTATCTTCGATCATCAGCAACAGGAATCTTTCTTTCTCCTGAATACTGATGGTCACTTTCCCAATTCCTGTTCTTTTATGCATGATTCCATGCTCGATGGCATTCTCAATAAAAGGTTGTGCCAGCATCGGAGGGATTTCCGTAATATCCTGATCAATGGAATCATCAATCTTGAGCTCAAATTCCAGTTTGTTCTCGAGGCGAAGTTGCTGCAATTCCAGGTAACGCGTGATGGTTTCTATTTCTTCGCGGAGTGTGATCAGATCCTTTCGGGAATGTTCCAGGATGCTGCGGATCAGTTTGGCAAAAACGGCAAGATATTTCCCAGCCTTCAAGGGATCCTGCTCAAATATGAAATGCTGTATGTTGGTCAGACTATTGAAAATGAAATGCGGATTCATTTGTACCCGGAACAACTGTTCCTGGATAAGCATGGCTGCTTGCTGATTACGCAATTGTACCTGACGGATGAATAATACGCCAAAAAGCAAAATCATGATGACGATGGCACCCAGACTAATGATTACATACTTTGAACGACTTGCCCGGTAAATATTCAGTTCGTTTTCCTGGCTTAACTGAGTTATGATCATGCGCTGCTGTTGCGATTCATGTAAAGCCTGCATTTCCGAAAGTTGCCGGTGAGTTTCGATCTTAAAGACGGAATCCTTAAATACAGTATAATTCTTCAGGAAAAGTAATGCCTGGTTTATATTTCCTGAATTTTCATACAATTTCGCCAGCGAATAAGCAGCTTCAGCCTGAATACCAATCATACCCAAAGCTTCAGCACGTACATATGCTTCATTCAGTGCTTGTCCGGCCCTGTATCTGTCACCGTATTTCAGATATGCCTGTCCAAGCCAGAGATAAACCTGAGGGATTTCCCTTATAAACCCATCTGAGATATAAACTGAGAGGGCCGTTTTATAATTTGCGACAGCAGCAGATAATTCATTCATTTCCATTTGCAATCCTGCAATACCCGTAAGAGCTCTTGCCTTAAGATGACGGTTGTTCATTGCAAGAGCGAGGTTCATGGACTTATTAAGGTAGTGCATTGCCGAGTCCAACTCACCCTTTTGTTGCCAGGCCAATCCGCGGAAAAACTCAGCAATGGATTCTCCACGGGTGTAATGGACATTTTTACACAACATCCATGATGTATCGTAATAAAGAATTGCATCCACCGGTTTACCCCAATCAGCAAACACCTTCCCCAGGAATAAATATGTTTCTGCAAGGCTTTCAATGTATTGTGCCTGACGGATCGGGTCAATCTTTGAATCCTGGAAAGTGGACTTCCATGACAACGCTTCCTTGAGCATATTCACTGCCCTTTGATAATCACCCTGCAGCCTTGCCATTTCAGCCATTTCATCCAGGCACATCCCTACACCCAAAGAATCTTTGATTTGCATTCTTTTTTCAATGGAACGGTTGAAAAACTCACCGGCTTTGACAAAATCCCCCTGATCGCGGTAAATAGATCCAATGTAGCAATATTGATTGGGCACATTCATATTGGATTCGCTGATCCCGTACTCATTGAATCTTTGCAGGGCAATATTTCTGAATATAAGTGCCGAATCGAGTTTTCCCCAGTGCTGGTAAACACGAGCTATGTTCGAAGGTTGCTGTGCACTGTATATCTTTAGCCTGGGATATTCAAGCTTCATGGTACCATAAATCGAATCTGCCTCAAAAAAATGGCTTAATGCCATCTTATAATCTCCAATGGTCATGTATGAATAACCCAGTGTTCGTGCATATTTCGCCCTTTTTTTAAGCAATGACGAATCCCTGCTGTTTATGACTACTTCATATGCTTTTTTATAGGAATCTATTGCCTTTGGAGGTTCTCCACTGGCGATGAATATTCTGGCCATGTCGAGGTAAGTACTGGCAAGATCGGCAGGGCCAACAGTTTTTCCACCCAGGCGAAGGGCATTATTCAACAGGAACAACGCAGAATCAAAATCACCAAGGCCCCTCATCGCAACCGACCAGATCCTGTACCCTGCCATCATCATATGAGAATCCCTTCTGGTTCGTAATCCTGAAGTAAGACTGATAACATCCTTTGCGAAAAGTATGGATTCTCTGAAATAGCCAGCTTCTGCCAGTTCCCTGCCAATGCTGGCCCTATAGTTAAGTATTCCCTCCTCATAATTTACTGCTTCCGCAATTTCCAATGCTTCGCCCACAAGTAATAAATATTGATCATACGAATCCGGCCATCCTCTTAGAACTATCTCACCTGCCAAATAACACAAAGCTGCAGCTTTGTCGCGGCCGCTGGAGGTATCGGCGATATACCTTAGACTATCCACGATCTCATAATCACGTTGGGTCTGACTGAAAGCAGCATGGGAAAAAGTTAAAAGCAACACGTAAACAGTAAGCAAGATCCTGCATAAGTTTATGCGGTAAAAAGTTTTTATCCGGATGTATGTCCCAAAAATCATTATAAAAGGATCATTCTGTAAATTTTTCAAGCAGCTCCAATAGTTGTTCACGTTTTCTGGAAGCAACCGGGACTTTTATTTCGCCCTCCATCAACAGATAACCACCATCAATTTTTCGGAAGCAGTTGATTTTATGAAGGTTAACAAGGTAAGATTTATGTACACGAAAAAAATTGCAATCCGAAAAAAGATCTTCGTACTCACTTAAGGGTTTTGACACAAGGATTTTCTTCCCATCACCGGTATGAAAACGCGTATATCCTCCATCAGCCACGCAGCAGCAAATGTTTTGAACAGGGACAACATACATACTTTCGGTGGTTTTTAGCATTATTTTTTTATCCTGAATATTCTGGACCACCAAATTATGCCGCAGATACTCCAATTGTGCTGTTTGCGATTCTTCTATTGTTTTGGCAGCATCGTTCACCGCTTTGATCAACTCATCCGGATCCACAGGTTTAAGGATATAATCCAGGGCCGAAAATTTAATTGCTTTTATGGCAAATTCCTGATATGCAGTAATGAAGATTGTTTTAAAGGAAATTTTTTCAATCTTCTCCAGAAGGTCAAAGCCTGTACCGTCGCCCATCTTTACGTCCAGTAATACAAGATCAGGATCCAACAAAGCAATTTTTTCAATACCCTCCCTGACGCTTCCTGCCTGTCCGATCACCTTTGCCGAATTACAGTATCCGTTTATGATGTTGGAGATCATATTCCGGATATTTGCTTCATCATCGATGATCAGGATACGTAACATAATTTGATGGATGTATGGATTTTGGTACGAAATATAGGGAATATATACGGATAAAACAAGGGATTTTTAACTGGCCTCCAGCCTTTAACAGGGGCCTCCGGCCCTTATCAGTGGCCGCAAGCCTTTTTTAGGGGAATGTTTTGGTTTTAAAGGTACTAACCTAATATAACATTAAAAATTTCATACTTATGCCATGCAAAAATGATAAAACTCCTTTGGAGTCAGGGTGCTATTACCATGTATATAATCGTGGTATTAACCGGGAACGATTGTTTCTGTCCAGGGAACATTTCGATTTGTTTCTCGCAAGATACTGTGAATTAATGAAATATCTTGTTGAAACATACTGCTACTGTTTAATTTCAAATCATTTTCACTTCGTGTTCAGAATCAAAGATTCTAATGGTTTCGACAAACTGGTCAGTAAAAATCTAAACAAACTATTTTCTCAGCATGCTTTGCTTATAAATAAAGAAAGCAATCGATATGGAAGCCTTTTTTGCAAGAGCTTTAAAAGAATAAAAATAACCAATGAACATTACTTAAAAAACTTAATCGTATATGTTCATGAGAACCCCACGAAACACGGGCTTACAAAAAATTACAAATCATATCCTTACAGCTCTTATCAGGAAATTATTTTGAATACTTCCAAATTAATTGATCCCGAGAGCATATTTTATCTTTTCGGGGGTTATCCGGGATTCATTGAGCATCATGAAAGCAATGATCTACACACCAGGAAAAACAAAAACACTCACCATCAT
>JAGYLD010000013.1 GCA_018401355.1 Bacteroidales bacterium | reverse complement strand
TCGATGGCATGAATGAACACCAGGAACCCGAACAATTGCTGCAGTCTTCCTTTGATTTTATGAGGAAATCTGACAAAAGCAGCATTAAACTGATCATTTCCTGGAGGATCAATTCCCCGGATGATTTTCCCAGGATGGATGGATCGGTAGCTGAAATGCTTTATAATGGAAATGATACGGTACTGGATGATGCCAGAAATGTTCTGGCCGCACATGCTGGATGGCTGCTTCCGCTAAACAGGTTTGAACTGGGCAGGGCCTGGGATTTTTACTATAAGCATGGATCAAAGCAATTCAAGCCGCGTTTTTCTCTGGAAGACCTGGAGATGCGGAGCCGTGAATTTGCACAGCAACTGACCAACCCCCTGTTGCTCAGGATATTTATGGGCTTATACAGCGGGAAGCCCCTGCCGGGGAAAGATAAATCATTGCATATCTGGGAGGGCTGGTACAAGCAGCTTGAGAGCCAGATCACCGGAGCTTGCGAAATCCTGGAGCAACTTGCACGGCAGATGATGGAGGAAAAATTGACTGTCCTGGACCTGGACAGCCTCTATGATCATCCCCAACTAGGGAGCTTAATCCGTGATCTCAGTATTGACAACCCATACCGTCAGCTGATCATCAGAGGAATTCTTTCCCAGTACTTCAAAGATGGTTATCCTGTTTTGTCTTTTACCATTGAAGCTGCCTGGCATTACGTTTTATCCAGGATCATCAGGAAAGATGGGGTTTTTAAGACGGGGTCCGATATTGTTGAATATATCAGGAAGTATGAAGGACTTAAAGGGATCAGGGAAGGTGCGGGAGAGTTTCTGCTGGAGGAAGTGAGTGGAAAACGGGCAGGCCTGATTGTGGATTTGGTAGGGATATCTCCGGACTACAAAGATATTGTTGCCAGACCGTTGGCAATGGCCTTTAACGTGTTTCCTGCCGGGGAAATGGTGCAGAAGCTCATGGCTGTTTCACCGGTTAACACCTTTGAAGCTTTTGTTCAGGCCGATTTTATCCTGGAAAGGAATTTGCAGAACAAGCTCAGGTATGAGGTCATGGATGCGATGGTGGAGGAATTCAGAAAAATACAACCGGATGAAAGGTTGATGAGCAGGGTGCTTGCCCGGTATGAAGATATTGCATACATGCTGGGATACTATGAACAATCCCTTGATCTGTCGCTGGAGATCATGAAGCTTCGTGAATTTTTCCTGGAGCCGGAAGATCCGCTACAGGCCGAATCATTAAACAAGATCAGTATTTCATACAGAAAACGGAAGCAGCTTGAAAAATCTGAAGAATACGGCCTGAAGGCCATGAAGCTCAGGGAAAAGATCCTGCCGGATGACCATATGGACCTGGCCTTGTCATACGATAACATGGCCAAAGTATATGAGAAACTGGGCCAGTATAAAAAGTCCTACGGGATTGCCAAAAAGCTGATAGCCATTTATGAAAAGCGCTTGCATCCGTATCACCCTCTGCTGTCCAGGGTTTTGAATGACACTGCCATTACCCTGAGGCAGGATGGCCAGAAAGAAGCATCCATGGCCATGAGCCAACGGGCGATCGAGATCGCTGAGAAATCACTGGATCCCAATCATTACCAGCGGGCGTATTGCTACTGGACCTTATCAGAGACCCACTTTAAGTTTGAAGAGTATGAGGAGGCACTTAAATGTATGCGACTAAATATCAGCATACTTCAGAAAGTCTTTCCTGCAGATCATCCAAATAATAAACTTGCCCTTGAAATATTAGCAAAGATGGAGGCAAAAGTTGTTTAACAGTCCCTGACTTTATTTATTTTAATCTATTGGTTTCAGTAATCTAATGCACTTTATTAATGATTATTCATATTATCACAAGGCATTAACTATTATCCAAACTCAACTTTTGTGAGCACTCCTTTAAAAATTTTATAATCAGGGGATTTAAAAAACGGGCAGTTACAAACCAATGATTGGGAAGGAATCAGAAGATAAACGCACAATTTATCAAATTATAATCGGACGCAAAGGAACAACATTCTTGCCATTAAGCTAATACTATTTGATTTTAAAAAAAATCAGTAAATAAAATCTACACAAAAAACCATTTAACAACCATAACCGGCAAATTATTATTTGGCATCAAACAAACCAACGTATTTAGTTCTTGTTTACCGCATAATTACAATTTTTGAAGTGAAGATATTTCCATTATAATATGCCTTCAGGTAATATATACCATCCGGCAAATTCAAATCACTTATTTCCAATACAGGATCATTTATTGCCTCTTCGACACTATGAACCTTTTGTGAATTACTTGAATACAATTCAACTAAACATGAATTATTACTTTTTCCAGGTATAACAATATTGATACTTTCGCTGGCAGGTACCGGATATACAATCAAGGCATTTTCTTTACCAATATCTTTTATGCCAACATGCAAACCCGAGTAGTATTTGGCAGTAACCACATCCTTGTCGTCTCCGGGATGCCCTGCTGAGCCAGCAATAACAATATTTAAATCACTTTGCACACCTATTGAACGGGCTTCGTCATTGCCCCCAAAGACATCAGTCAGGACAAATGCCCCTTCTCCAAAATTATAATCCGGACTTCCATTTTCCATGGTACGCATTAGAAATAAATCATCATCAACAGAACCACAAACCAGAATTTTCATATTTTCACGCAGGTATATATCATACAATTCATCATCAGAGAAGTCATAAGTAACATGTCCATTGGCACCGAATGAATAATCGATGTTGCCATCGGGTGTCAGACGGGACAGATATATATCATGAGTTGTTGCAGCGATATTGTAAACATCTCCTCCAAAGACCACTTTATTATCAGGATAAACTTTAAGTGCGCTGATGAAATTCAGATCTCCGCTTAGATCAAAGATATAACTGCCCTGATCTCCGAATGTATTATCTGTTGAGCCATCAGTATTATATCTGTTAACAAAAGCATTCATTTCATCATCATTAAAAATGCCACCTCCGGCAACTATTTTTCCATCATCTTGAATATCTACAGTTAAAAATGCAACATCATAATCATCGTGATGAAACCGGACTGAACCGGCATCCCCAAAGCTTTCATCCGGAATTCCAGTCGCATCAAACCTGTAGATAACCCCCTCCTGATAAGCAACTGTCTGGTTCATACCAACCATGATAGTTTTTCCGCCATCCTGTATCAATGCATCTTCTAACAGCATCATACCGGTAAAAATAATGTTCACTCCGTCAACGCCAAATGCATTATCAATAGTACCATCCTGCAATAACTGAAGAATAAATACATCATCATCATTACAATTACCGCATACTACAATCCTGTGCTCATTAAATTCATGGATATCAACGCAAGTAGCATAATCATTCCCTCCGACATCAATGATGACCTTGCCCAGTTCTCCAAAGGTCTGATCAAGGTTTCCATTGGGATGAAAACGCGCAATAAGCGTATTGGAACCACTCTTACCTGCTATTACAACCTTATCATCTTCCTGGATCTTCATATCATAAGCCACCTGATCGAATCCCAGGTAATCAAAAGTTGAGATTCCATCACTTCCATAAGAAGTAAAAAGGTCTCCCGGATCCTGCGAAAAGCAACCCAGGCAGATAAACAGAAATACACTTAAGAGTAATATAATAGCTTTCATATCAAGAGAATTATTATTTATAATAGTACAAGATTAGCTTTATAAACAAGCCATTTCAAGTATGATGTACTATTCGGGAAATAAAAATAAAAATCCGGCATTCATCAATTATAATATGGCAAGTAATTGTTATATTTGTTAGAAATAACATACATCATGAATAGATATTTGTTATTCATTATATTAATCACATCCTGCATAAATTCAAAATCACAGAATAATAAAGAAATTGATAGCATAAACAACCTTCTGAAGAATTCGGGAGGAACCACAAAAGTCGATTTATTAATTGATATTGCAGACAATTATATATATAAAAACCCGGGGAAAACTGTTGTTTATGGGAAAACAGCAGAGAAGCTTGCCAATGAATTGAATAATCCTGAATTGGAAGCCGAGGCAATAAATTCTATTGGAAATGGCTATTATTTTATTGGGGATTTTGACTCGGCAATTTATTTTTATAATAGATCCCTTGAGAAATTTATCGCATTGAAAGATACCATAGGTATTACATCAGTTTTAGGCAATATCGGGACTGCATATTCAAATAAAGGCGATTATGTCCAATCCCTTGATTTTGGATTCAGGTCGCTTAAGCTTGAGGAAAGCAGGAAAAACCCAAATGGAATTGGAGGATCCCTCCTGCAAATTGGTAACACATATTATTATATGAACGATTTGGTTAATGCCTTGAAATATTATCAAAAAAGCTATAACACATTTCAAGTAAATAATTATCCGGACCAGGCAAAAAAAGTTCTCGCCAATATAGGTATTATCCATCAATCAAATGGTAATTCAGATTCTGCATTGATTTGTTTTGAAGAATATCTTGGTCTTGCTGAAAAGAACAATTATTCCTGGGAATTGGTGAACATTTATAATAATCTTGGTACTTTAAACCTGGATCTCAGGAATTATAATAAAGCAATTGAATATTATAATAAATCCATAAAAATAAGCAACGACATAAACAACTCAAACTCAAGGGCATTAACCTATATGAATCTTGGTGACCTTTATTTGGAAATTAACAAACTTGATCTGGCTGAGCAAAACACCAAAAAAGCACTGGATTTATATAAAGAAGCAGGTAGCAAAAAAATGTTGTCGAAAACCTGCAAACAATTATCCCTGATTTATGCCGGAAACCAATCATACGAAAAAGCATGGGAATATATGAGCAGGCACAGTAATTTAAACGACAGTATCTATAATGAAGATGTTGCTGCTGCTACTACGGAATTACAAACTAAATACGAAACAGAAAAAAAGGAAAAGGAAATTGCAGAACAATCATTATTGATAAAAGAACAACAATCAAGATTAAGATTGCAGTGGACTATTATCGGAGGAATCCTGATCCTGGCTATCGTTATCGGAATTGTTATAATGCTTATATTTTCCCGTTACAGGCTGAAACAAAAAAACAAACAAACTGAACTGGAGAAAAAGTACATAGAAAATGAGCAACGCTTGTTGCATGCACAAATGAACCCTCATTTCATTTTTAACTCCATGGCATCAGTACAAAACTATATTTCCTCCGGCAAAAAAGAAAAAGCAATTAAATTTATTTCAAGTTTCGCCGAACTTATCAGAAATATATTGCAAAATTCACGGGAGAGTACCATTTCCCTTCAGGAAGAAATAGAATCCTTAATCATCTTTCTGGAGCTGGAAAAACTCAGGATGGAAAATACATTTGAATATCAAATAAATTTAAATACATCATTAAACACAAATAATATATTTGTTCCTCCAATGTTGATCCAACCATTTGTTGAAAATGCCATAAAACATGGTATAAAAAACATTGATGACGGACTAATTGAATTGGTTTTTGAAAAACATGACAATACCATCCGGTGCACCATACGGGACAATGGAATTGGGAGAGAAAGGGCGGATAAGATAAGAAAAAACAACCATAAATCACTGGCGCTTGAAATTATTCGTGAACGTCTGGAAATATTAAAACAACTTTATCATACGGAGCTATTTTTCTCAATTCGGGACACCCAAAATACCCATGGTAAAGTATGCGGAACTGAAGTAATTATTGATTTGCCATATGAAACTGAATAAAATCCAAAATTATGATCAATGCAATAATTGTAGATGATGAAAAAGACTGCAGAGAAAGCATAAAATCATTGATAAAGCAATGCTGCAATAATGTAAATATATCAGGAGAGGCATCTTCAGTTGAGGAAGGCCTGGATTGCATCTCAAAAAAACAACCTGATCTGTTGCTTCTGGATGTGGAGCTAAGCGATGGGACATCTTTCGATCTTCTCAATCAAATCATTAACCCCAATTTCCAAATTATTTTCATCACAGCATTTGACAAATATGCTATCCAGGCTATACGCCATAGTGCCATTGATTACATCCTGAAACCTGTTAATCCTGATTTATTTAAGAAAGCTGTTATAAAAGCCATTAATTTGATTGAAAACAATGATCAGATTGCCAAGCAGGTTAAAATTTTATTGGATAACAGAAATAGTTTCAACAGAATGGCATTGCCAACAATTGATGGACTACGGTTTATCAATATCAGTGATATTCTTTATCTTAAATCAGAAGCAAATTATACCTGGTTTCTACTCAATAATAATGAAAAGATCCTTGTAACCAAAACCCTAAAAGAATTTGACGAGACATTGTCAGAAAACACATTTGTAAGAATACACCAGTCATACCTGATAAACATAAATTATGTTGAGAAATATATAAAAGGACAAGGAGGCAGTGTTATTATGACAAATGGGACAGAATTACTGGTTTCAAGGAGGAAAAAGGAACATTTTATAAATACAATTAGCAGACCAAAAAAAAACCGTAAAATTATTTAAGATCTGGCAAGATCCACAATCTTCATTAATTTCAATAACTAGTCCGGAACGATTCAGCAATTGCCCTTTTAAAATAAATTAGTAACTGACAATTGACAGCTGACAATTGACAATTAAATTAGGCGATTGTCAATTGTCAAATGTCAATTACTAAAGTGTTTAAAAATCTATTTATTTGACTTGGCTGTGGCATACTCTAAATAACAAAAGATCTGTGAAAAAGCCCTATCGAACATAAAAATTAGTAACTGACAATTGACAGCTGACAATTGACAATTAAATTAGGCGACTGTCAATTTTCAAATGTCAATTACTAAAGTGTTTAAAAATCTATTTATTTGACTTGGCTGTGTACACTTCCCAATAACAAAAGATCCAAAACATTCCCTATCGAACATAAAAATTAGTAACTGACAATTGACAGCTGACAATTGACAATTAAATTAGGCGATTGTCAATTTTCAGCTGTCAATTACTAATGTTATTGAAGATTTATTTATTTGACTTGGCTGTTATTACTGTTTCCTGTTTTCCGGATTGAAAATTGATTCAAATTTCAGACATCACAATATCAGCACTTTAATAAGATTTTAGTTGTAAAATTGGGTGCCTCGCTTTATTTTTACTGGATGTTTGTCTTCAAAAAGAAAAATAGAAGCGGAAGTACAAGTGTTCAGATTGTTCAAAAGGTCAATCGTAGTAATAAAGTTTTAAAAATCATTGGTACTTCTTCAGATCCTGAAGAGATAGAATGTCTATACAAACAAGCACTTTTTGAAATGCCTCGTTTATATGGTGCAACCTTGTTTGACACCCCCATAGAGCCACAAATTTCTGATCTATCCAATGATAATATACGAATAGCAGGCCCAGAGCTTGTTTTTGGAAGGATATTTGATCACATTGGCTTTAATCGAATTCAGGATGAGCTTTTTAAAGACTTATGCATATCCAGGATTACCCACCCGGGGAGCAAACTAAATTTGGCACAGTACTTAAGGGAGAATAATAAAGAAGAAGTATCCGTAGACAGGGTTTATTATTTTATGGACCGGTTAAATACCCGGTACAAAAAGCAGGTTGAAGATATTAGTTTTAATTATGTCAAAAAGCTTTTAGGGGGTGAAATTGGCGTGGTTTTTTATGATATGACCACCATTTATTTTGAAAGCAGTAAACCTGATGAATTAAGAGAAACCGGATTTTCAAAAGATGGTAAACACCAGCACCCACAAATATTTTTAGGGTTATTGGTAGGAAAAGAAGGATATCCTATTGGGTATGATATTTTTGAAGGAGGTATTTACGAAGGCCATACTTTAATTCCTATGTTAGAAAAGTTCGAGAAGCGATTTGACTTAAATAAGCCTATTATTGTAGCAGATGCGGGCTTGTTATCTTCTCAGAATATTTTAGATTTAAAAGAAAATGGATATAGGTTTATACTTGGGGCAAGAATAAAGAGTGAAAGCAAATTGGTTAAGGGTCAAATACAAGATTTGAACCTGGAAGATGGCCAAGTAGCCCAAATAGATAAACCAGATGAAACCACTTTGTTTGTAAGTTACTCAAATAAACGGGCAAAGAAAGATTTATCAAACAGGGAGCGAGGCCTTAAACGTTTGGAAAAGAGTCTTAAAGCAGGTAGATTGACAAAGAGCAACATCAATAACAGAGGATATAATAAGTATCTAAAGCTTCATGGGAAACTAATTATTGATATTGACTATGATAAATTTAATAAAGACTCAACCTGGGATGGCCTTAAGGGTTACATTACTAATACATCGTTGTCTGGAGATGAAGTCATTGAAAACTATAATAACCTATGGAAAATAGAAAAAGCGTTCAGAATATCTAAAACTGATCTTAAAATAAGGCCCATTTATCATAGGATCAGGGAACGTATCGAAGCTCATATCTGCATTTCTTTCGTGTCTTATCTATTGCACAAGGAGCTGGAAAAAGTCTTGAATGAGTACAAGTCAGGCATATCAATAAATAAGGCAATTAAGTCGATAAACAAAATGTACGAAGTGGTTATTGAGGATAAGGCTTATAAACAGAGAATATTACTCCGCAATAATCATATTCAGCAGAAAATTATAGACATCGTTAATACAAATTTCTGAAAATGGGTGCCTTATCCGGAAAACAGGAGTCTGCTCTGAGGAAACGAAGGGTTAATCCCTGATCTTCAATCAAAGGTATCTATGAACAAAGATTAACCCTTGCTGATGTAAGTTTTGCCACAGAAATGCATAAACTGGCACCTGTTTTTTTGCATTTTGCTCAGACATATATTACCTTTATATACCAAACCAAATTGATTTTTTATGAAATCGCCTCATTTTCTTATTCTAATTTCAGGAATTCTCTTGACTTTCCAACCTGTTTTCGCACAACAAACGAAAAATCCTGACTCCGGTTTTCCTAATGTTTATGATCTCCGGACATATGGTTGGGTAACATCTGTAAAAGACCAGGGCACATGTGGTGCATGCTGGGCATTCGCCACCATGGCAGCCATTGAATCCAACTGGCTTAAAAACGGTTATGGTACCTTTGACCTCTCTGAGGACAATTTAATCAATTGCCAGGATTATGACAGAACACCTTGTGAGGGAGGTAACTTTTATATGTCTTCTTCCATGTTTGGGAAGCACAGTGGACCTGTCCTGGAAAGCCAGGATCCTTATGGAGATACCACAAGCTTTAAAAATTGCCCCTCCAATTCTTTCCCAATTATGCCAACAGCCTTTTCCCCCGATGTCAGGTTCTTACCGAACGATATGAATACAATAAAGCAAGCCATTTTGGATTATGGCGCCATTGCTACATCTATGTACTTTGATATGGCTTCCTACAACCCGTCAAACTATACCTATTATTATAATACTACAGGAGGAGAGCCACATTGCGTTACCGTTGTGGGATGGGATGATAATATTGCTTTCCAGGGTTTGAATCCCGGAGCCTGGATAATTAAAGATTCATACGGAACAGGTTGGGCAAACAATGGATACTTTTACGTTTCCTATTATGATCCGACAATTTTTTCTGAAACCGCTATTTTCCCAGTTCGCTATTCTGTACCTGAAAACAATTCACCTTATATTTATTTCTATGATGATTTTGGATGGATTGATAATACAGGTTTTTCAGGGAATACTGCCTATGGCCTTGTTCACTATTCGATAGGCCAGTTTTCCCCTCCCTTCTTTCCTGTTCAAATAAAAAGAATAGGTACTTATGTCGTTGAAGAAAACTCCAGTTTCGAAATTGAATTTTATTCTGATTTTAACAATGGGACACTTTCTGGATTGATCGGCAACATACAGTCCGGAACATTGCCCCTTGCAGGATATTATACCTTTCCTGTTGACTTTGGTTCTGATACAATTGGTGATGAATACTATATAAAAGTAAAATACTCCTCACCAACAACAAACAATCCCATACCCATAGAAATCTATGAAGCAAACTACAATTCAAATATTATTATCGAAACAGGAAAATGCTGGATAAGTCCTGATGGCAATAACTGGACAGCCATCGGAGCCAACACGTCATATCAATTCGACCTTTGTATCAAGCTTTATGTGGAAGATGCTCCCTTGGCTTTATTTGACATTCCGGATTCTGTTCAGATAAATACTCCATTGGATTTATTCAGTGAATCATTGCCCTCAGGTGGTGTTGATCTTGTGGAGTGGTATGAAAATGGCAATTTAATTGGGAGTTTTCCTCAGTTTCAACATATGTTTTCAACACCAGGCAATTATGAAATAAAACTTATTGCCTACAGAGGGGATAACTCAGATGAAATTGTTAAGGAAATAAAAGCATATGACCCGGTTGGAATTCCCGAGAATGATATCCTTAGGTTTGAGGTCACACCCAACCCTTTTATTGATCATTTGGAAATCAACTTTTTCATAATGGAATCAGGTGCAGTATCCATAGAACTGTTTGACGCTCAACAAAGACTTATTAAATCAAAGGAGTTAGGTCTGTTTTATCCGGGAAATAACATGACAATTCTTAAATTACCTGCCTACCTTAGATCAGGCTTGTATTACCTGAGGATAAATTTTGACAATCACATATTTATAAAAAAAGTCGTGAAACTACAATAATTACAATAATTAGGAAAGCTCCATTTATTTTATGTGCTAAAGATCCGAAACATTTTTTCGATTTATGCGTTTAGATAATTGTTATATTATACAATAATCCTATATTTGCAATCATTTTTAAGGTATTAGCACATAAGTTTATAAATGCTCTCCTTAGAATTTTTACTTAATTAACACTTTTATTATTTAAACATGAACATTTTTGTAGCAAAATTAAGCTCATCCACTACCAGTGATGACTTAAAGACCTTATTTGAAGAATATGGTGAGGTCACATCTGCCAATGTTATCATTGACAGAGAAACAGGTTTTTCCAAAAAGTTTGGCTTCGTTGAAATGGCAAACGACGACGAGGCTCAAAAAGCCATCAATGAATTAAACGAATGTGAATACGACAACAGTCAGATCGTTGTTAAAAAGGCAAGACCAAGAAACGAGTCCGGAAACAATAACAGGGGTCGTGGTGGAAATAACAGGTTTGAAAGAAAAAGATATTAATCTTAGTCTTGGAGATTTTAAAGGCCGTTCAAAAGACGGCCTTTTTTGCTAAATCTTAACAATTTTCCGAACCTGTCCTTTGCCCTTCTCAGTGGAGATTTCAAGAAAATACATTCCAGGTCTCAGGTGTTGCAAAGGTATTTTTATGACTTCCTGATTTTTATTTGTAATAATATCCATAACGGGAGCACCACTGATTGAATAAACCTTCAAGGTTGGAGAATTTTGGAGAGGATCGGAGAATCTTAAAATGAGATTTGCCTTTACAGGATTTTCGAAATACACCTCATTAAGGTCAATCTTATCATTCACTGAAGCATTTTCTCCTATATATAAGTCCAATACAACCGGCAAATGATCTGAAAGGTTGTACAAGGCATTCAGCACTTCAGAGGGAACGGATGTATTGGAGGGAGCTTCAATTAAATTCTTATTAAACCGCTTTCCGTCCTGGCCAACAGCCCTGTATGAATTTGGAACAAAAGATACCTTTTTTTCTGCATTCAAAATTTCACCTGAAATAAGGATGAAGTCAAATCTATCGTCCATGCCACCAGGAATAAAACAATTATGAACTGTGTGAGTGGATTGTGTATGGATCATACTATAACTGGAATTATTGTGCCATTCGCCTATCATATTAATAGGATCATAAAACCGTATGCTGGAGTTAGAGAAATGGACAAGATTTTGAAAAGCCTCTTCAGAAGCACGGTAAATATTTAAATCACCAAGGAGTATAAAGTTTTCAAGATCAGGATTTTGCTCAAGGTAGTTCATTAGCCGGTTGGTCTCATCGGTCCTTTCAATTTCATCATCCCAGTCGCTGCCGGCTTTCAGATGTGCAATGATGCAATTCAGGAAAACAGTATCGGGATTTTGACCCAAATCGGCACTTTTGTAGTATAATTTGACCACATTTATATCTCTGACATTGGTTTGGATCACTTCCTGAGAATGAAATCCAAGAATGTCTTTTCTGAAATATATCATATTGGATAAGCCTGAACCGGAAAGGCAAGTCTTATCAACTCTTTCAAACATATCAGGCATATATTCATCCAGGCATCCGCTTAGCAGCTTATCATAGGCCTGCACACTGCAATTGATCTCATTAACTGTCAAAATATAAGGATTGACATATTCCAGGATGGTAATCAGATAATCATTCTTGTCATTTACGTTGTTATTGCTATTATTGCATCCTCCGGTATTAATACCATAATTCAGCAGATTATAATGCATCAGGCGAATGTTTTCCTGCGAAAAAACATTAGGATAAAGAAGAAAAAGGATCGAAACCAGTAATAGTATTCTATTCATAATAATGTAATGAATCCCTCAGTCAGGGCTCAAGTCTATTATTTATGTACTCTCCTGATAAAATCTTCAACTTCCGGGACGCCACCCTGGTAAACAAGGTATCCATTATAAGGCTCACGTTGTGTTATTTCATCATTTATCGGAGTCAGCATCATTTCTTTCACCCTTTTCGGATCATCTGTTTGACCGAGGATCCAGCTTAATTTCACCCACGCTACTTCCGGTAACATATTGCCTGCAGGAATAATTCCTTTAGCCATCATATCCCTTCCTGTATCATAAACAAACATATGAACATACCCCCAGATTGTTTGCAGGGTCATAAACATGTGTACACCTTTAGCATGAGCTCTTTCAATGGCCGGATAAAGCTCTTTATTAACATGCCCCAGGCCTGTACCAACTATAATTACACCGCGATATCCTGCATCTATCATACTATCCAAAGTATCTGGTTTCATACCGGGATAATAATACAGCATGGTCACTTCATCGCTGAAATAGGGCATTATTTTAACATTTCTATCTTTTCTTCTGTGATTGTATTTCTTTTTAATGGGAATGATCTCTTTCCTTGTAACCCTTGCCAAAGGAGTATCTCCAATAGTCCTGAAAGTTGACCGGTAAGAGGAATGCATTTTTCTGACCCGTGTACCTTTATGCAACAAGCCATACTCATCGGAAGTAGGCCCGAACATGCAAACCATCACTTCTGCAATGTCGGAATGTCCGGCAGCATACATGGCATGCATCAGGTTTAATGCAGCATCCGAGCTTGGGCGGTCTGAGGAACGCTGAGATCCCACAAGGACAATCGGCACAGGAGAATTCTGGACCATAAAAGTCAATGCGGCGCCGGTATGATGTAAAGTATCTGTGCCATGTCCTATGACAATCCCATCAATTCCGTTTTGAATTTCCTTTCCAATGGCTTTAGAAAGTTTTATGTATTGTTGCGGACCCATATTCTCGCTGAACACAGCAAAGACTTTTTCTGTTTCCAGGTTACAAATGTCAGCCAGTTCAGGGACAGCCCCATAAAGTTCCCCAGGAGAGAATGCCGGAATTACTGCACCTGTCCTGTAGTCCAATCTTGAAGCAATGGTTCCTCCTGTACCAAAAAGCTTGACACCTGGCAAGCCTTCAGTTATGGGAAACTCTTTTTCAGGGATCTTATAATTGGCCTTTTTGTAGCCAACCTCTTTCATTGAAGTAATGGTCCTGGTATCGATGCCAATATTATATCCTGTAGGTATCTTTAATACAATATGCTTATCATCATCGTTCTCGGACCGGGGTAAAATGGTGCCATTAAAATGGCCCCTGGTAGTATCAATTTCAGCCTGTCCCCACACCCTGGTATGATATTTTTTCAAAACCTCCAATGCTTCGCCTTTGTAACCCTGAAACAAATCATCTGTCATGATATCCTGGTTTTTGGTGTTTTACTAATCAGTTAATCTATTGATTGATAAAGTTCCTTTAATGGCATGTTTCCAAGAGCACTATTTCTTAATTGCCCCATGATCCAGTCTTTTTTATTTTTTGAATTCTGATTTATTCCTACTTCTTGAAATTTATTTTCAAGGAAAGGAATATTTTTCAGTATTTCTTCTTTTGAAAGCTTTTTAAATTTTATCACAGTAAGAACTGAGGCAAAGTCCATTTTGGGATGTTCAAATACAACTGGAAGCATTCTTTTAGCAATTTCCGGATCAAGCTGGTTTGCTGTTATGAATTTAAACATGGCAAAGATGATGCAGTAGTTAAATTCAGCAGCCGGTTCATAATGTCCTTCAACATATTTCAAGGTATGGCCAAAAAAAGTTCCGACAAACCCGGGGTCCAGATTAAGATCTTTAATGATCCTTTCAATCAAAGGGTAATGATTTTTGCTAAAAATGCAGGTATATGTATCTTCTGGTATTCCCCAATCTCTAAGTTGATGATACCTGTCAATAACCTCTGAAGGCATCCTTTCCTTCAGCTTTTCAATGTATTCCTCTTCAAGGGGTATGGGAGCTGAATCTGTATCAGGATACATTCTGTCAGCGCCTGGGAGTACCCTTTCAAAAATGGTAGTCCCATCTTCAAATGATTTCCTGGTTTCATTAGGGACACCTTCAAATGCTATCTTACACCGCTCTTCAATGGTCTCCAGTGCTGTTTCAATGTCATTCTCCGGCCCCCAGAAAATAAGCTGGGCATCATTTGCTTCTACTTTCAAACTTTTCCTGATTTTATCCCAGGCCCGTGATGAAACCTCAGCCCTGAATGACTCCGTATGAGTCATATTTGGTTTTTCAAGGCATGCAATAACTTTCAAACGGTCTGTAATTTCATCTGAAAACATCTTCCCGGGTTGGGTAAAATGTGACAAGACACCCTTGAATCCTGGCAGGTTTACAGCATATACTTTATAATTCAATCTCTTAGCTTCGGTGAGGGGAGCATATCTGAAATTATAGGTATGTGGATTGATCTCCTTGTATGAAATCCCCCAATTATCGAATGCCTTGATCCTGCTCTTAAGCTCTTCCCGGATATTCAGGAGAGCCCATTGTCTGAAACACTCATTGTGTGTTAGTTCAGGGATCCATTTTGTATGCGCCACACCTTTAATCTCTACCCTTGAACCACCCCTGCAACTTACATTTACATCTTCCCTGCCGGTTCCCATTCCTGTTCTGACTTTACCCGTGGACCTGTTAAGAAAACGAATATAATCACAAGCCTCCTTGACCTCATCGGGATTCAGGCAATCAGGGTAAGTTACGGTTTCAATCAATGGCATTCCCAAACGGTCTGTTTTGTAAACCCTTACGTGGCCCACATCAGAGATCTCCCGGCAGGAATCCTCTTCTATACTGAGCTGGATAAGTCTGATTTTCTTGTTCTTCAAGGGAATCTCTCCTTCCACACCAATGATGGCAGTCCTTTGGAACCCCGTAGGAATAGATCCGTCAAGATATTGCTTACGTGTAATGTGAACCTCTCCCACTATATTAAGCTTTGAAAGCTGGGAAATCTCAATGGCTATCTCCAGGGCTTCCCTGTCGATGGGGAATGGTGGCGTGTCATCCACCTCATAAGTACAGGCAGTGTCATTTTTGATGCGATAAACAATTTCCTTTCTGGTTTTAAACTCCATAAGTGCTGTACCATCATATTCGCCTAACTCACTTAATGTTGGCCTCATATGCCTTATGATCTCCGCATCATAGTCATCGCTGTGATTATATATTCCAGCGGGACAATGGCAGAATAATTTTTGCTTTGTCTTAAGTTGTTGGTGAACTTCCAGGCCTGATTTGAATCCAATCCTGTCGTAATCTTCCTGGGTTGCCTTTTTGCGGGGTACGTAACCGATAAGTTCTCTTGTAATCCTGTAATTCTCTTTCGGGTCAAACTTTATATTCTTCTCTGGCATAGCAATGGTAATGTACGTATAACAAAGTGCCAAAAGTAAGAATAAATGTCATATCCTGGGAAATATCCGTGTTGATTCAATTGCATTTACCAAGTTAATATTATCTTCGTGTTCCCTCGGGAACCCATTGCGGATGAATATGTTTTAGATCATCAGATACTTGTGAGCAAATAAATACAATTATGATCGACCAAAATACTTTTAACCTGATTATTTACAGTTGGATTGCCCTGGCTTTCATTACATTTTTCATCTTACTGAAAGTCACAGCACCTTATGGCAGGCATACCAAAAGCAACTGGGGACCAATGATAGGGAATAAAACAGGATGGTTTATCATGGAATTACCTGCACTTGTAGTTCCTTTTATATTTTTCTTCACAGGACGTATCACACCGGGAACCGTACCATGGATTTTCATTTTATTATTCGGATTGCATTATTTCAACAGGGTAATAATCTTTCCATTCCGTCTGAGGACAGGTAAAAAAAAGATGCCTTTGATCATCGCCGGAATGGCTGTCTTCTTTAATTTCGTCAACGGCTTCATCATAGGATATTTCCTTGGTAATTTCTCTGGTTATTATGACATAACCTGGCTGCATGACCCGAGGTTTATAATTGGCATCATATTTTTTATCACAGGTTTATCCATCAATTGGTCTGCCGACAATACCCTCATCAGATTGAGAAAAAATTCCAAAAATGGATATCAGATACCATACGGTGGCCTATTTGAATATATTTCATGCCCTAATTTATTTGGTGAGATACTGGAATGGACCGGTTTTGCAATACTGATGTGGAATTTGCCAGGATTGTCATTTGCTTTATGGACATTAGCCAACTTGCTGCCCCGGGCAATAGACCATCATAAATGGTATAAAGATTATTTTGATAATTATCCTGTGGAAAGAAAAGCTGTTATACCCTTTTTGGTATAATCAGTAATCAAATCTATTTCTTTGCCTCCATAGCATTGATAACAGGATTGGCATAAATATCCAGGAATATCCTTTTAAGCTTGCCGGTATCCCCTTTCAGATCTTTAAGGCTTTCATTCATGTGCTGAACGAAATTACTGTACTCTTCTTTGCTATAGTTCTTTGTGTTTTTTCCGGAAATCAAATCATATGCAATGAAATTGGATGGCCAGAGTTTGTATATCTTATGGATTTCCTGATCAATCACTTTGCTCATTACACCAATTTTATCATTCAAAGGTAACGCCTCATTCAATCGAAGGTCCTTGATCAAAGGTTTACCAATGTTCAGTTCTATTCTGCCCTTTGGTTTCATGATCCCTGCCAGTATACTCTCCAGATCTTCTCCCGGCTTTTTCTCGTATGGTCCCAATGAACGCATATATAGCTCCCTGGTTTTTAAAGATGCGCAAGGTTCGATCTCGTATGAGATGGCCACAGGAACAATGTTCAATTCTTGAAAATTTTCCTGAAGGTTCTTTGACCCACTGAGGTAAAGCATCTTAAGCAAACCAGGATCTGTGCGGTCATCACCGTTTTTTGTCCTTCCATTACGCTGAGCTATCCAAACTGAGTTTCGACCTGAAGTAACAGAATCCCGGATGTATGATGAAAGTTCCCTGGAAAACTCAAGCAACTCCCTGCCTGAACCATCCCTTTTAACAATAATCATTTTGTTGATCCGTCCGATATCAGTGACAAAATCAGAGATCATCAGGTTATTGCCAATGGCGATTTCGGTGGTATCATGTCCATGTTTTACAAGCAATACCTGAAGGATGGCCGAATCAAGGATGATATCCCTGTGGTTGGCAAGGTATAAGACGGGTTTGTCAGTTTCAACATTTTCTAATCCATTTAGAACAGCACCATCTGAAGTATTGTTTATGATCCTATTGAAAACCTCAGCCATAAATTTGTGCTGAAAATCACGAATGGTGGGAAAAGATCTTAAAGTATTTTTCAATTCCTCAATGGATACTCCAGGATATACGAAATCCATTAATTCCGGAAATATTTCATCTTCAGCAATACCTTTCATCACAGCGGCTAGCTCTGCATCACTATAAGGCTTCATCTCCTTATGTTTTGTATTTCCTGACATTTGCCGCAAAGGTACGAAAAGGATGGAAAACAGCATTTAACATTGTTTTCCATCCTTAAGAATAATTTGTTCAAAAGCCTATTTTATTTTCTTACTCATGAATTTAGCAAGTTCCTTGCCACATTTGGCATATGATTCTGAAATCCTTATCTCAGTATCATAGTCATTCCCTCCGAAGGATTTTCCTGCTGCTTTAGCAACAGTAATGACAGCCAATACATTTTCAGGCTTTGCCGTTTCGTAGATTTTTATTTCAGCATCTATATATGCATTACCTCGCCAAACACCTACATTGAATCCGGGTTCAGTAAATGTAGTATGGAAGTTCATGGTATATTTTGCATCAGAGTTGTGAAGGATGCTCAACCCAACTTTTTCCATGTATTTATTAAAAAGCTCCTGGAATTTGGGTTCATAGGTATTTCCCCGGTCTGCTTCCCAATCCTCTGCCCAGCTGTCACCCCGTCCCGGTTCTTTTGAGTTATAATCTTCTTTCTTTTGGTTTATATAATCCTTTTCATTATCGAATTTACCAACAGCCATATCGCTGTAATCATATTCGATGTTTAATTCAGACTGGCCTTTTAAGAAGGATAAGTCGCCCTTTACAAGTTTGATTTTCTGGGCATACACGCCTGTAAATCCTGATAAAAACAAGGAAGTTAATAAAAGCAATAAAATCTTTTTCATTTGAATTAATTTTAATTTATACTCATAACATGATAAATTTTTTGTTTAAAATTACTACAATAGACATTATGATACAATTCAGTAACACTAATTGATATTCACTCTTAATTTTAAAGAATATTCCGCAAGAAAAAATATAAGGGGGCTATTTCTTACCCATATATTCTGCCCGCCATCTTTTATACTGTTTTTTATCGATCTCTTTGAGCACATTATAATATGATTTTGCCCAATAGTTCCTTAATCCAAAACCTCCTGCTTTCCCTTCCAATTTCTTCGTTAAAAGAACCTGTTTTGTGTCATTATCAATAAATGTAACCCAGAATCTACCCTCTTCAGCGTTTTTATCAAAGGCCTCAACAATAAATACAAGGCCAAGGCCAGTGTTATCGCCCAGATCATATCCCCCAACCATACTTTTTATATCATCTTCAGTCAGGTTGTACTCATGATCGATCACAAGGTCATCAATGTTAACCATTTCATTTCTTTTTTTAACAACATCGAGATAGTTTGTGACTTGATCTTTTCTGAACGTTTCTCCAATGTTATATTTTTCCGCTTCACTTAAAAACAATTGATTCCATGAATCAAAAAACCGGTTTTTAATCTGGTACGGATCCGTAAACCCTTCAGAACCTATCATCTTGGCTTTTGAAAAATCAAGTCCCAGCCAGGTACATTCATTTGAATTGAAAACCATTCCAGGGTCCTGAGACCTCAGAACCGGCATGATCATAAACATCATGATTGCTAAAATCAAAATTTTTTTCATAACTAAATGCTTTTTCAAGATTAATAATTATATAATAAACAAAAATAAGCAATGGAAGCTGCTGAGTAAAGCAAATTAGTAATCTTTATTGTTTCTATGGTCAATAAAAGTGATTGCTTTCCTCTTATCTTCAGGAAATTTTGCTTTTATTATCTCTTCCGGCGATTCGAATTTAATTGTGGGAGCAACCCGAAGACTTGCCCTGAAATGATCTTTTAATTTTTTTTCAAACCCCTCAGGAACTTCAGAGCATCCAGCTCTTATCAATATCTCATCGGTGCCAATATTGTTTGTAAATACCTCAACAATATAGTGTTCAATCTCTGTAATATTATCCAGGATATCATATAAAGCAGGAGGGTACAGGGTAGTACCTTTAAATTTTATCATCTGCATTTTTCTCCCTATCACAGGACCGAGGCGCATGGTTGTTCTCCCACATTTACATGGTTCTGAGTAGTGGTAACAAACATCACCAGTTTTAAATCTCAGGAGTGGCATCCCTTCAACACCTAAGGTTGTAATGGTTATTTCACCCGGCTCAGTATCATTTACAGGCTCATCATTTTCATCCAGGAATTCAACGATGATCAATTCGGGATGATGATGACCACCAGCTCCATGAGAACATTCTGTAAATGCCGTGGCCATTTCTGTTGAAGCATAGGTTGAATATAACTCAATATCCCATTTCTCATGAATTCTGCTGGCAAGTGTTGTTAATGAAAAATCGGGGTTTCTTAAAGGTTCTCCAATACAAACGGCCTTTCTGACGGAGCTGGCATGATAATCAAATTCGTGTTTTTCAGCCCATTCAATAAGCTTCAGGAGGAATGAAGGGACGGCGATCAATATGCTGGGAGAGATTCTGCTGATGGTATCCCATTGCAACTCAGGCATACCATTTCCCACCCTCACAATTCCAGCACCCAGCCTCCTGACTCCAAGAAAATATGCCAGTCCTGCCATAAACCTTCTATCTATTGTGGTCATAAGCTGAAAAACATCGTCATTGGTTGCCCCTGTGCAGAGAAAAGAAATGTATTCATTGTATGCCAGCCTGTTCAGATCACTGTCTGTCATTACAAATTTCACCGGATCACCTAATGTGCCGGAAGTTGTAACAATATCAACAATGTCCTTTGGGGGTACACAAATGAAATCATTATTGAATTTTTGTAAATGATCTTTCGTTGTCACAGGAATTATTGACAGATCCTCAATATGCCGGATATCACCAATGTCAATTTGATTATCTGCAAAAACCCGCTGATAAAAAGGTGAATTCTCCTTCAGGTATTTCATCAGGGGAGGAATCCTGCTTTCCTGATATCTTTTGATATCTTCTGAGGACAGTTTTTCAATTTCAGGAATCATAATACTCATTTGTTGCTGATCTTTTCCTGTAAATCATTTATTCTCTCCTTGATGGAGCTTTCAATATATTTTGTAGGGATTTCCATTTCCAGTGCAGTATTGTAAAACCCAACAGCCTCATTGTTTTTTCCTTTATAAGCAGACCAGTCACCTGCAATCTCATATGCTTCAAAAAAATTGGGATTCAGTCGAATAAACCCTGAAATATCCAATACCGTATCCTGCCTTTCATTTATGGCATTACGGATCTTTTTCCTGTCAGTCTTATATAACACAAAATCCTGATATGCTTCAGAAGAAAGAAAAGGATCACTTTCAATGGTTTGATCTTCTTCAAAAAGAACAAGGGGGTCATTTGCTTCAGGAAAATCTTTGAAAACCTTATTCAAATCATAGCAAAGGTATTTTCCGAGCTGAAAAGGGCCGACAGATATCCATAATTTAAGTTTCTCCGGTGCAAAAATTATTGAATGATGTGCTATTAACTGATTTATGGCTTTTTCATTTCCACTGCCAATGTTTTCTCCCCTGAGCCCTTTTCGGTTCCTGAGGATACTGGCAATTGAATCAACATTTATACTATCCTTATCCTGCAATAATTCTAAAACTTTTTCATAACGGTACAGGGTGGATGTATTTTGAATATTCTCCACATTCAGATCCTGCCTGGCAAAGTAATCATCTAGAAAATGGTTGGTCAGGACAAGATGGTTTGAGTCAGGTTTATAAAGGATGGTCGTATCCGGTGTTTTTTCCAGCACCACTGCCACTTTCTCTTTTCCTGATCCAATAAGAAATGACTCCGAGACAAAGGTATTTTGCGCGCTGGCTATTTGGAAAGCTTCTTCAATACTGGATGCATATTGCAGTATCTCTCTTGCCAGCAAAGATACTGGCATAGCAGCACTGTAAGGGATATCAGATTTAGCAGCATTTAATGTGATGGTCAGTCCTTCCATATTCATTCCGGAAACCACACCTACCATTCCTCCCCAGGTAACATACATGAAAGGGTATCCTGAATCAGGTTGCACAAAAGCAAGGATCTTGTTTTTATTGAAAGCCTCTCCTGCATGGAAATCAAAATTCCTGCCTATCAGCAACTCACCATCTTCTGATTTTTCACCCCATAAAGCAAAAGCAGTACAACCAACAAGGTTCATGTTTTGCAGGGCATGTCCGATATCATGGGCACTATGATAATTCAGGATTCGTTGATATTTTCCGCCAATGAAATCATATTTGTCATCTGCCGACAAGGAAACACCATAAATTTCCTGAAGATACTCCTGTGGAATATAGTCATCCATATTGCGGTTGAAGAAAGCAATGAAATACTTCAAAACATTCAGGTATGATTTGGATGGAACCAGTTCATATATCCTGTTTACAAAGGCTTCTTCCTGTATATTTATAAGGTCGCTGGTCAACTTCCCGTTGATCACACCCAATTCGAAGGGCTCACCCGTAAGAAATAACTCCCACAGTCCATAGGAATTTTGCTGCAACCGGCCATTGCCACAAATCCAGAAATTTGCTTTGGCTTTGTATACCGGAGTGTTCAATATAGATTTTGCTTTTATTTCAGGAGGATTTATCCTGACTGAAATTCTGTAAAATACAACGAATCCCAGAATAAGGACCATAAGCCCCAGTGTAAAATAAAGTAAGAATTTTTTTAGCTTTTTAATTCGCATCTGTTATCCTTTTCAATAGATATTCCTGTCCCATGAATTCTGAACAGGTTAAAATGGCACTCAGACTCACACCTAAGATACCATGTAAATTAAGGTTCTGACCCGTTAGAAAAAGATTTTCTATCCTGGTCCTTGGGATCAGAAATGAATCCATAAAATTACGACTATCTTTTAATATCCCGTAAGAGGAGCCATCCTTGGTCCCTGTATAATCCCTGAATGTTAAAGGTGTTGATGTGTAGAACGCATCAATTTTTGATTTAATACCCGGATATACCTTTTCAACCATATTCAATAATCTTTCTGCCCTGTTCATTTTAAACTCTTCATAAGATTCCCCCCTCTTCCCAACTTTTGTATCCTCCCAGGGTTTTACCTGTTCATATTTCATAAATGACATAACCACCAGGTTTTCAGCATACTTTTGCTCAAAATCGTTTGCTGATGTATACATCATAAATCCGGGAGGCCATGACAAGCTATCCTGATGCTGATCTGTCCATACATCATCGCGGTCGTGATAATAGTAATTGTAATTCATGTATGGAAAAGAATTCTTTTTCAGGATGACGTATACTATAAACATGCCCATTGAATTTTCAAGACGCTGGATCCGGGACACATAAGCCTTTCGCAAATTTGCTCCATGAAGCATTTTAATCGTTAATGAAGGATGTATTGATGAAATGAATATGTTGCCAGGAAATTCTTCCCCCTTATCGGTTACAGCCATGGTTATCCTTTCACCATCTTCGACCAGACTCTGGACTTTTGCGTGAGTAATTATTTTACCACCGTTTTTTTTGATGATATCTCCTAACAATTGAGCTATTTGTGATGAGCCATTCACCAATCTCCAGGCGCTTTCAAGATAAAAATTGTTGATTGTCGCATGCACATAAAGAGGACTGCCTTTTTTCACACCAGCATATAGTCCGTTCAAACCTGCCAGAACATTCTGAAGTACTGGGTCAGAAGTTATATCACCGATAAAATCGGATGCGGCGTAGGAAATATGCTTATTGAGAAAAACTTCCTCCTGTTTAAAAGGTCTCAGATTATACAGTTCAACAGAATCCACAACTTCTCTGATACCCTGGATGTAATTTTTTATTTCATCTTTTCTTTTGGGAAAATATCGGGAAAGGACGTCAATAAAATTTTCATATCCCTGTGCTACAGGATATTCCTTGCCATTAAATGAGATCTTATCAAAGCAGTTTCTATCTAGGCGTTTTATTTTCAACCCATTGTTCAGACCTATATATTCAAATATCCTGTGAAGGACCTGTCCGGGCTCCATGCTTCCTATATAATGCATCCCGGTATCAAAAACCTTTCCCTTCCTGGAAAACGTTTGGAGACAGCCACCCGTGACCGGATTTTGCTCAAGAACCGTTACCTGAAAACCTTCCTTGCTCAGGATGGCTGCACTTAATAACCCTCCCAAACCACTTCCGATGATAATAAACTTGTTTCCTTTATGAGAATCTCTGTTCATTTGCTTCCTGCATTTTTTACCTTTTTAATCAAATAATCCATGCCCAGGAATTCCGAGCATGTTAGTAAAGAATTCACTGAAACACCCAGGATACCATGGAGATTGAGGTTTTGTCCTGTAAGATATAAATTTGAGATCCTGGTTTTGGGCATTAAAAGAGACTTTAAGGGATCATTACAATCCTTGATGATCCCGTAGCTTGAACCATCTTTCGTTCCTGTATAATCCCTGTAGGTTAAAGGGGTGGATGTGTAATACTTAGATATTTTACTTCGTATGCCCGGCATCCGCTTTTCCAAAACCTCAATTAGTTTTTCAGCCTTTCTTTGCTTAAAATCAAGATATTCCTTTCCCCGGTTTTCTACTGTGGTATGCTCCCACTGTTTAACCTCATCAAAATGCATATATGTTATAACAATTAAACCATTGGCATAACCGTCACCTTCGGAAACAGCCGGAGTATAAGCCATGACATATGGTGGCCATTCATCCTCTTTGTAATAATAGCCTTGCCAAACATCATCTGATGTGTAGTGATAAATGTTGTAGTTCAAATATTTTTGGGTTCCCTTTTTCAATATCGCATAAAGGGTAAACATCCCGATGGTATTATCCATCGACCGTATTCTTCTGGAGTATGCATTTCTGGTAACGCTGCTATCCAGCATTTCCATCGTCAATACTGGGTGAACATTGGATATGATGTTTTTTGCTTCAATGAGAGCACCATCATCAATTCTGACTGCATAGGCTTTTTTATTTCTATTCAATATTTGAACAACTTTCTTTTTTCTGAGAATTGTACCTCCATTTCCCAGGATTTGTTTTGAGAGAAGTCTTGCCAGTTGAGAGCTTCCATCTACCAACCTCCATGCGCTTTTCATAAACGAATAGTTGATTATCCCGTGTATATACAATGGGGTTTTCTCTGCTATACCAGCATATAGCGGATTTGTTGCAGCAAGTACATTGCGGAGCTTTTCATTTTTAGTTATGGTTTGCAAAAACTCCCTGGTATTGGTATAATAATATTCGTTTAATGAGTTATTACCGGGTTTTATTTCAAGGTTATACAAGGGAAATGAGTGGCTGAGGTGGACCATCTTTCTAACATAGTTTTCAAGAGCCTTTCTTTCTGAAGGGAAACTGGCCGCCAATGTATCAATAAACCTTTCCTCGCCCTGGGCAAAGAAATATTCATTTTCGTCTCCCGCAAATGAAATTTTTTCAAAACCTTCCTTATCCAATCTCCTGAGGTGTAGATCATCAACAATACCTGCATATTTAAAATACTGGTAAAGAACCTGTTCTTTTTCCAGTGATTCAGTGTAATTCAGACCGGTATTAAAAATCACTCCATCCCTTGCAAAAGATTGCAAGCATCCGCCAATAACAGGATTTTTTTCCAACACACAAACATTATATCCTTCCTTACTCAGGATGGTGGCTGTAAGCAGTCCGCCCAGCCCAGACCCGATTATTACGAAATCATATTGCGGCATGAATGCTCAATTCTTTGTGATGATATGGTTTGCTCAATACAAATAAAAGATTTGACGTATATTTAGTATGGTCAATGATTTCCATCTGCAAGCCTATCCTCTCTGCAAAATCCCTGATCTGCTTTTCCGAAGTGAAATGGAGTTCACCGGTTTCATCCGTTTTATTAAATCTGACAATTCGGGTGGACAATAACTCTGAAAACCTGGTGGCTTTGTGCCGGCCTTTCAGGGCTTTATCGCCTTCCCTTATAAGGATCACTCCTCCTTCATTCAGGCTGCCTGCACATTTATCAAGCAGTCTTTCCTGATCAGATTCCGGCAAATAATGCAATACATCAGATAAAATGAAAGCATCACTTTTTCTCAAATCTTTTTTTCTTATGTCGCCCTGTGTGAATCTGAGATTTTCGTTTTTGTAGTAAGCATGTTTTGCAACCTCAACTTTATCACTGTCATAATCAATTCCCAGTATGGTTCTTTCAACTGACCTAAAAGACAATAAGTAAGAGATAAATCCATATCCACATCCCAGATCTGTGATCAAGCCTTTGTGGGGCACATACTGATCGAAAAGCTTATAATTCTCTTCCATTCTGAGTTTTACTTTCAGGTACCATTCAAGGACAGGCCCCCTGTATACATAGTTCATTTTCATCCGCCTTCTGAAATAGGATGCTTGTCCATATTCCTCTTCAAGCAATTTGTATTGTTCCTTGATATACTTTCTGAACCCTTTTGACCGTTCTCTATATCCTTTGCCGTATTGAAGGTCTTCCTGTGAAACTCTTTCCAGGATTTTCATGGTGATCTTTCCGGAACGCAAAAAGAGTTCTCCCTTTTTCAAGGCATCTCCTACCCCATGAAATATTACAGGCAAAACATCCAGGCCAAGCTGTTCTGCAAGATAGAATGCCCCTCTGTGAAACCTTTGGATATATGTATTATCAGATCGTGTTCCTTCAGGAAAGATTAGCACGGAATAACCTTCTTTGACCCTTTCGGATATGCCTGGCAGTGCCTGGTCCATTCCATCAGATATGGCATAAAAATCAGCCATTTTTACCAGGAAACCATAAATGCGACGATGCACCTTTTGGTTGGTCAAAACGAGAACCTTGGGGTAGAGCATCAACACAAGTAGAATATCGATGTGTGATTGATGATTTGCAATGATCACAGAAGGCTTCCTGAATTTCTTCTTGTTAAAACCAATAATTTTCTTGGAAATATTAACCGGGCCATAAATAACAACCCGGAAAGCCATCATGATCATGAAATGATAGATATACCGGGCTTTTCTTTTGGACATGGGTAAAACATAAAACAAGACAATTCCCAGAAAGGTAATTATCAAAGTGCCGGAAACAAAAATAACCAATGCCATCAGGGAAAAACCAAAATCAATGAGGGTTATGGGTGCAAACCTCTTCTCCCCTCGTTGGCGTATAAGCCAGTAAAAAAGCATTGGCTGTAATGTGTATGCATTGATGACAACCGAAAAAATTCCTATCACTGACACAAGTGCTATGGATTTAAGGGCAGGATGTACTGCAAAGATCAGTACTCCGACACCTGCAATTGTCGTAATGGCTGACAACAAAATGGAAGTCTTAAAAGAACCAAGATTCCTTTCCCCGGATTTAAATTCCTGCAATAAACCCCTGGTTATAAACACACTATAATCTATTCCCAGCCCAAAAATAAAGGTTGTGATGACAACATTAAATATGGTGAATTTTATTCCCAGGATGCCCATAATCCCGAGTGTCCATATCCAGCTTACCAGCATGGGAAGGTATGTTACCATGGTCAGTTCAATCCTGCCCAGGGCCAGCAAAATGATCAGAAATACAATGAGCATGGAAAACATAACCAATTGGTTGAAATCGGAACGAAGCATGTCAACAAACCGGTTGGCAAGATATTGCTTATCAATGATTACCTGTCCAGGCAAATATTCCAATGCCTCATGGACACGTTTCCTGTCATCTGGCTCCAGCTTTATGGTTGTGACCACATAAGCACCATTATCTGTTAAATTAATATAATCATTCAGAAAGCTTGTTTGAATTACCGGAAGATCCCAATGATCTTTATTGCTGAAATCTTTTTTAATAACCTCTGTAAAATCTTGGAAGGCATCCTTTTTAAAGCCTGTTTCTACCGCATTATTCCTTATCCAGGATGTTACTGAATCATGCCTGTCTTCCCAGAACAAATTCCATTCTTTTAGTTTTTTCTCCACCTGACTCCTGGAAGGGCGGAGATCAGAAGGAAGCAAATAACTTTTAACAACACCTTTTCTGTTTAGATCATTCAGGATAAAACCAAGATTTCCATTTGCCTCTAGAGCTTCATCCATAGAATTACCTACCGAAACAACATACATTGTACGAAGAGATACAGTGCTGATGGCATTCAGATTTTCCTCTGCCTTTGCAAGGTATTCTGGTTTATATGACATCCTTTCAAGGTCTTCCTCAAATGCTGCATTCTTATAGTAAAACAAGGTGAGGATGGTGATCGCCACTATGCCAGATTTCAAATACCAGTTTTTGTGAAAATCATATGATGCAAAACGGTTAAGGAAAGTCCTTTGATTGGTGCTTGTTTTTTCTCTGATCAGATGAGGCAACACAAGCAAGGTAAAAAGTGCAGCAAAGACGATGCTAAGGGCTGCAAACCACCCCATATCACGCAATGCCTCTGAGCTTACCAGTCCCAGACAAAGAAATGCTGCAGAAGTGGTTATACAACTTAACAGAATGGGTATTGTAATATCTTTCAACACCTTTCGAACAGATCCCATTGATTGATAATGGGTAAAAAAATGCAGGGCATAATCTATAGCAATCCCGACAAGCACCGCTCCAACCCCCAGGGCTATTCCGGACAAACTACCCTTGATTAAAAACAACAATGCCAGGGCCATGGTAACTCCAAAAACTGCAGGTAAAACCAACACCGGAACTATCCTTTTCTGACGGAAATAAAATACCATCAGCAAAATAACCACAAGCAAAGCAATGCCAACTGTGAGGGCCACATCTTTCTTAATCCTTTCCGCATTGGCAACAGATACCGCAACACCTCCAAAATATTCAGCCTTAGCCTTATATGTTGTATGGGTGTTGAGACTGTCTATCAATACTCCGATCCCTTTCACCAGGGTGGCATTTTTTGAAGTCTCACTGGATGGATTGGCAGGGGAAATCAACATCAGTAAATTATTTCCATCCCTGGTAAAAATCCTTCCACTTTGAATAACAAATCCATCATCGGGTTGAAAAGATTCGAGTTTCTTCAATGCCCTGGAGGTAATACCCAGAGGGTCTTTCACCAAATATTTTTTCATTGCAATACTGGCAGGGGAAACCAGGGTTCTGTAATTATTTTCAAGGGCGTTTTTAATGTGTTCATTCGAAAGAATGGAATCAAGGTATTGATAATCTCTTTCCCCTAAAAATATGGGCAAGTTTTCTGAAAACTCGTCAAATGCATCATTCATCAGGGTCCTGTTGATCTTGTATTGGATCTTCCTGATATAAGAACTGTCAAAACTCCGGTCAAGAGCCTCCTTCAACCCATCCGCATAAATGATTAAATCTCCGGTTTCATGTGAAGCAGTATCCTGGTTATAAATCCTGACAACCAGATAATCCAGCAATTTCGTATTGCTTAGTGCTTCCGTGTAATGGGAGGTATCATCTTCAGGCAAAACCATCTTAAAAATATCCTCTTCCAGACGAACCATTGAAGCAAGATATCCAGCCAAAAGCACTACAGTCAGGAGGACAACCAGGAATATTGACCTTTTCTTCCTGATAAAATTATATATTATTACAAATGGCTGGATCATAGTATAAACCTGATTATTCCTGTAATGCTATTCCATTTTCCCGTTCATTTTTTCCTTTTCTTTTCCTGAATACCGACAAAATAATGAAAGTAAGCAAACCCGATGAAACAGACAAAGAAGCGCCAAATATCAACGCACCAATAACATACCGGTACAGGTCAATTTTCATGATTTCAAAACTTAACCCTGAAGAATAATCCAGGGACTCACTGTTGGCCCCAAGTACTATTCCGCCTGTTTTGTAACTCAAATAGATGATCAATGGGATCATTGGTGGTATGCTTATGTTAGAAGTTATAAGGACAATGACCTTGTTCAAGCGTAAGAGAAATGCAAGCGAAACCGCTGTTAGCATTTGCCATCCCCAGATTGGCACAATCCCCATAAAAATTCCCAACATGACAGAGAAAGTTAACTTCAAGTTGGAATCTTTGCTCATCAGCAATTCTTTCCTGGTAAATTCCTTTAATTTTTTCCAGCTCAGGTTTCGGACAAACATCAAAGGCCGGTAGTAAAGCAGAGCCATAGGTACCAGAAAGGTATTCAGGATGCTAACCCTGGAGAAATCAATAAACGGCCTGAAATGTGAGATCCTTTCACCACCCGGGTTGTAGTCAACATGAACAGGGACATGGTGAAAATGAATCCCTTTCCATGCAGCCTTCACGATCACTTCGATCTCAAACTCATAGCGCCTTGTAACAAACTTAATCTTATTAAGGGGTTCAAGTGGGTACAGCCTGAAGCCCGACTGTGTATCAGGCATGGGAATACCTGTTTCCAGTTTGAACCAAAAATTGGAGAAACGATGTCCAAAACTACTTTTTCCAGGAATTCCATCCTGATCCATATTACGGGCCCCAATGATGATTGATCCGGGATGCTCTTTTATCTTTTCAAGGAAAGAAGAAAAATCTTCCGGAGTATGCTGGCCATCAGAATCAATAGTGATAGCATACTTGTATTCTTTTTCCAAAGCACGCTTGAAGCCTTTTCGCAAGGCATATCCCTTACCCTTATTATGCTTATAATGTATGCATTCAACAGGGTATTCCCTAAGTATCTCAGTAGTTTCATCAGTAGAGCCGTCATTAACAACCAATACATTGGAGGTATAACCCAGAACCTCCTCTATTACTGATCTGAGAAACCTTTGGTTGTTGTATGTCGGAATGATAACACAACAACCCAATGATTCAAATTCCTTTTGTATCTCAGGGTGTTTCAACATGAGATATCCGTCATTTTTTCTAATCCGATGGGATTATGATTCTTTAAGGAATATACCTTTAAACTTTAAAAATTTGTTTTTTTCCTTGTAAATAGTTGCTTCGGTCTTCATTTTTCCATTGCCAACGAAAACAGACCTGGCCTGTACCATTACTGTATCATCGATGTTTGGATTGATAAACCTCAGGAATTTGATATTATCGCCAGCAGATAAAAACAGGGGGGACTTATAATAATATGCCAGAATCTCCTTGATCAACTGGATCATGCAAACACCAGGAACAACCGGAAATTCAGGGAAATGTCCTTTAAAGATTCTGTGTTCTTTATTAAATCTTATCCTGGCTGTGAGGGTTTCACTTTTCGTATTGTCAAGATCAATTATATGAAAAAAATCGCCCAATAACATCTTATCTAAGTTTAATAATCTTTAGTTCCATACCCAGCCTGAACACCCCCCCTTCCTTCATCAGAATTCTTTCAGGAAAGCCCCGGTTCCAATCCAGGTAAAAAACCTTTACTTTCTTCAAACCAAACAATCCTGATCTCCTGAATTTTTCCTCAAGAACACCATCCTGGTTAAAACACAAAATCTCTTTCTTTTTTTTATCTTTTATCTCAAATCCTCCAGGTTTAAATGCAAGCTTAACATCACTACCTGCGTCCTCCTCAGGATGAAACAAAAATACTTTAAAAAACAATCCGATTTTATTTATTAAAGCAGGTTTGTCGAGATTTTTAAGTACATTATAAACCCGTATTTCTTCCGGTGTCAGCCCGAAATCAAAAATGGTCAGTCCTATTTCATTACTGAAATTAATCCGGTATTCCTGTTTACATATTTTTTTTATTGCGAAATAGCCATTGAAGCTTTGATTCATTATTTCAATATGACCTGTTGTAAGGATAAGATTATGAGTGTCAGAAGGGAAAACCTGCAATTCCGTTTTTGCTTTTTTAAGGATATCAGAATAGGCAACAGGTTTGTTAGCACAGGATGTTACCAGGATCATACTAGTTAATATGAAATATATCTTCAGGTACTGCTTCATTGAAAACCTTGTCATAGAATACAATCCTTGTATAATCGCCTGTATATTCGGTAAAGATAAGCTTATCTGCAGAAAAGTCCTTTTGATCAAAATATATTTCTACCTTTTTCAGGATGTCTCTTACTTCTTCGGTAATGGGGGTTAAAACTGCAAGATAATGCGCATTTCCTTTATAATACTCAACTGAAAACATGTCATCCTTATCGAGTATTTCCCCCTGAACGCTACCAATCATCACTTCATTGATCTGTCTGATGAAAGCATTCTCATTCATATCAAAAACACTTACCTTATCATCACTTTTAATCATTACATCATCACCATTCATAATGATCGAATAAGAGATTGGTTCAAGATATTCCCATCGAACTTTATCTGTCCGCTGATAATAAAATACTCCTTCTGATAAAATGGTTTCCTGGAAAACATCCAGGTTTTTCTCCTGTGTAAACTTACTGGAAATAGTCTGAACATTGGAAATGGCTTGTTTCATATCGCTTCTGAATCCCGGGATATCTTTCAGGGACTCAAAACCCGCAGGTTGTGCAACGGTTCCTGCGATAAAAACAAAAAAAGAAAATATGATAAAACAATACTTAGTTGCTGTCATATGCTTTTATGTTCAATAGTTCATCAAGGGGAACAAATTTATAGCCATTTTCATTTCCCATTTCAATAATCCTGCCAAGAATGTCCTCAGCCTGTGATAAGTTGTCATGCAATAATAAAATGCTTCCGGGAACCATTTTGTTCTTTATTCGTGAAACAAGCTTTTCAGGATCTTTTCCAACGGTATCCATAGATCTGATGCTCCAGCCGATGGTAGTCAGATTTAATTTCTTTATTGTTTTGGCAAGCGGGGGATTTGTCACACCGTAGGGTGGCCTGAAGAACCGTGGCGTTTTACCAATGGCATTGTGAATGATCAAATTCGTGTTCTCAAGTTCCTGCCGCATTCTGGCGTAGGGAAAAAGATCGAACCAATGCGAATGAGACCAGCTATGGTTTGCTATAACATGACCCTCTTCATCCATTCGTTGAATAATATCAGGATGTTTGGCCACTTCCCTTCCCTTTACAAAAAATACGGCTTTTATATTGTTTTGCCTAAGTGTATCCAGGACTGCGATGGTATAAACCGGGTGGGGGCCGTCATCAAAGGTAATGGTCATTTTTTTTTCATCCGTATTGACCCTGCAAATTACTTTGATGTACATACCAGAACATACTGAGGAAGAACCCCAGATAAGTATCGCCAGCGAAAAAGCTATCCAACAAGCAAAAATGACCAACCAAAATGAAGATCGTATCCCAAGCAATACAAAGACAATAAAACCGGCAAACAGAATAATATGTATCCAGGGATAACGCATCATTTTGAAAGTAGCATCAAGGTATGATGGTGTTCCATAAAGTGATTATAAATCAACACATTATTAATACCATTGGGATTAAGGTCGTCCAGTTTCACTACTGCAGGAATGAATTGTTTTTCCAGTATCTGTGCAGCCAACCAAAAAGCAAATGATGAAGAAGTATAGTATTCACCGCACAAATGCTTGAAATAAGCAGCAGGAATACCAGAGAACAAACTGTTTCTTATCGTATCAAACACTTCGTCGTATCTGATATCTCCGCTATATCCCAGGATTACCAGATCTATATCACCAGGATTTAAATTGGATTGTCCCAGGAAATTTTCAATTCTTTGTTTTGTATATAGGTGTGATTCAGGGGAAATGAATGTATCTATATCTGTAAGCCTTCCATAATCTTTTTCTCCCTTTACATTTGAAAGCATTGCAAAAACAGAACCTTCTCCTGCAATGGTCCCGTTGGATCTCTCCTTTAGCAAGTCCAGGTTTCTGACTGGCTTATCTTTCCAAAACCCAAGTCTGCCGGATATGGAATAGTGATTATCTGATGTTTCATCAATTCCACCAGCAAGCACATTGCCAGCATCGCCTTCTCTGATGAGCATGATAGCATCCTGAAGGACATTTTCAAAGGAAAAACCTCTGTGGACATAGGTGAAATTATAGTTATGGCACTTTAGCTTCAGCGCTATTTGAGCACCAACAGTATTATGGGTTGAACGGATAAAGGAGGTTGGGGTAAGTAACAACTCCTTATTGTCTATCATAGAAATAAGAAATTTTTCAGTATCTTCTACACAACCCATACCAGTACCTGTAATAATGGCATCCGGCATTTCAACACCTGCTTCTTTCATACTTATCCGGGCAGAAGCTATTCCCATTCTGATGATCCGGCTCATGCGCCTTAATTCCATGGGAGGTATAAATTCTTTGAAATTGGGATTGACACACCTCAGGTTGTTGTGATCATAGATTTCAATATGCTCAAGAAACCTGGCATTATCATGAGTATGCTGCGGAGTTACCGCCCCTATGCCGTTAATAAAAATCTCGCTCATGATACATCTGACACTATAATGGTTGAATTATTGCCTCCAAAACCAAATGAGTTGGTTAGCACCTTATGTACTTTTTGTTCTTCCAGGAATTCTTTAACCGGAGAAAAAGACAATTCTTTCATGGGTTGTTTAAAATTCATATTTGGAAAAACCACTCTGTTTTTTATGGCCAGGATTGAAAAAACTGCTTCAATAACTCCGGCAGCACCCAGGGTATGTCCCGTATATGGTTTCGTTGAGCTAACCTTAGGCATTTTAATGCCAAAAAGTTTCTCTATGGCTTTTCCCTCTGACAGGTCATTGTTGATGGTGCCTGTACCATGGGCATTGATATAATCGATATCAGTTACATCCATCCCGCTCATTTTCAAAGCCTTTGACATAGCCATGTATGCCCCTTCTCCTTCAGGTGAAGAAGCTGTCTGATGATATGCATCATTGGCATTGGCCCATCCTTTGACCTCTCCCAGAATTTTTCTATTGTTCTTTATTGATGAAGTTCCGGATTCTAGCACAATGAAAGCTGCCCCTTCTCCCAATGTTAAACCATTACGATTCTCATCAAAAGGTTTACAGCCATCCCTGTCGAGGATCATCAATGTATTAAAGCCATTGATGGTAAATCTTGAAAGTGCATCTGCACCACCAACAAGGACTCTGTCAAGCTTCCCGTTCCTGATCATCCTGGCTCCAAGCATAATAGAGTTAAGGGATGAAGAACAGGCTGTGCTGATGGTGGTCATGAAACCCTTGAAACCAAAATAAGAAGCTACTTTTTCAGTGGCATCACCACAATCATGTGTGCCAATGTAAATGTTACTATTATCATTGTTAAGAAAATCAAGATAATGGTTTTCACTTTTTACCATTCCGCCCACCGTGGTAGCAGAAATAATGCCGGTTCTTTTATCGTTGCTGAGTTCTGATCCGGACATTTCAACCGCTTCCCTGGCCGCGTTAATCGACAACAAAGCAGTCCGCGTATATCCTTTTACTGGGTTTATTCCCACCCTGTCAAATAATTCCTCATCTGTAGCCTTTACCTCTGCAACAGGAATTTCGCCTTTATGGATCGTTTCCAGATATTGAATTTCGCCAATCCCGCTGTATTGTTTTTCCAGGGATGCAAAATTCTCCTCTACGTCCATGCCGATAGCAGAAATCAGTCCGAGTCCGGTAATATAAATGCGTTCAGGCATAAAAATTACTTTCCCTTGTGTTCAGTAATATATTCTGCCATTGACCTGACAGAAAAAAATATTTTTTTGCCGTCTTTCGGATCTTCAATTTTTATTCCGTAGTTTTTCTCCAACAACACGATCAACTCCAGGGCATCAATTGAATCAAGCCCCAATCCTTCACCAAACAAAGGTGCATCGGCATCTATCTCTTCGGGTTCAACATCTTCAAGATTCAAGACTTCTATAATCTCACCTTTTAACCTTTCAATGAGTTCTTCCATTTTATTTTCCTTTAAAACAATTTGTTAATGGCATTAGTATCAAAAGTATGCCCTGAGTCATAAGAATTTGCAAAAATAGTATTCTCCACGAGCATAAGCAAAGATTTATATTGTGTATGATTCACCTCAACCCATCCCGCAATACAAACTTTGGCTTTTTTCTTTTGAAAGAGCAAACTTACATAATCCTGAATGAATTTTGCTGAAAATTCCTTTCTTATAAATACGGTATTTTCTCCCTTGAACTTATGCCGTATACAAATTTCACCGGCCATGATGTTGGGTAATGTATAAACAAATAAAGCAGGACTTGGGTAATAATTATCATTATCATCAATAGTCAACTGAAAAGCTTTATCAATATCTATGGATGACGACCTGTTTAAAATCACGATACCAATATCCGCATCGTCATATTTTTCATTTAAATTTTTATCTCTGAGCAAGATTTCTGCAGTAGTGAACCCAAGCTTTGTCAAAGGATCCATTTTATAAAACTTAGGATATTTCATTTCGAAATTTTTGTAGACCTTTTTTAAAAATTCCGGCATTGACCAATCAATATTGCCTTCAAATCCCACTTTTCCATCAATGATCACCTTTTGCTCATGTATGCTGCAGCTTCCTGATATGACATTTTCAATGCTTTCCATCACAATTTATCCTTTTTAAAGATAAGAGCAGCGTTACAGCCACCAAATCCTGAAGCTGTTTTCACAATATATTCCATTTCTGCTTCCCTATGACCGGAGATTATATTTAATGGAACCGTAACGCCATGGTTCCCATATCCATAAGAATGAAAAAGCATATTTCTTTTCATAGATTCCACAGACAGAACAGACTCCATGACGCCTGCAGCACCCATTGTATGGCCGAAATAACCCTTAAAACTGTTTATCGGAACTTGGGCCAGTCCTGCCCAATGAAAAGCTTTTGCTTCCATCTCATCATTATAATCGGTAGCAGTCCCATGAGAGGACAAGAAATCAATGTGCTCAGCTTTCAACTCTGCTTCTTCAAGCGTTTTCCTGATAGCATGATACAACCCTTCACCTGTTCTTGATGGCCCTGAAATATGATTGGCATCGTTGCTTCCTGAACCTGCGATTACCGAAATTTGCTGTCCTTCTGCAAGGATAGAAATATCAGTTGTAAGCACCATTGTACTACTACCTTCACCCAGGGAAAGCCCATCGCGTGATTTATCAAAAGGTTTACATGGATTTGGGCTCAGGGATTGGAACGATTGAAAACCTGATATGACAAACCTTGATAGTATGTCTGCCCCAACAACAACAGCATGCTTATATGTGCCTGATTCAAGTAACATCCTGGCTGTATTGATAGCCAAAACGCCTGAAATACATGCATTGCATATAATCAGTGGTTCATTCTTCAGACCAAAGTAATTGCTCAATAGTGCCGCAGTATTCCATATATATTTTCTTTCCTCTTCGAACAATGATCTTTTTTTGCTTTCAAGTAGATCTATATTACCTTTTGTTGTTGACAGAATAAATAAAGTATCCTTTGATTTGACAGGGATATTACTTTCAGCTAAAGCATTTGAAATTGAAGCTATAACAAGCTTTTCGAATCTTGTAAAATTTTCCGGATCATCAAACTCAGAAAAAATACCATTCAGCTTATCTGTTTCCACAAGTGAAAGAGGAACCCTGGTGGGCGATAATTGGGAGGGATTATAAATTCTTATGCCAGGTTTATCCTGAAGTATTCCACAGACATTCTCTTCAGTTGTGAATCCAAGGGATGAAATAATATTATCAGATTCAATGAAAACTTTGCCCATTTTCCTGTCAGGATATTGCATTTTTTAGTTTCTTATAAATGGCTTCCTCTCTATCTGCAATATCCAGAAGGATCTCTGCCACTTCCGGATAAGATCCATTTGCTGCTGAGCGGTTTTTAACTATCCGGGAAGACTCCACGGCAAAATTTCTCCATAGATCTCCTACAGCAGTCATATCTTCCGACAGTTTCATAAGCTTTCCTATTCCAGTTAATTCGGCCGCTTCCTGTAAAAAAGCTGCATAGATAAACCTGAATCCGGCACCGCCTGTACCAATTTCTTCCTGGGCACGGATGATCTGTCCAAGATATAAGGATGCTTTTTCACTTCCCAGTTTTTCAGGATATTTCCTGACTTTTGCTGCCATAAATCTAATGCCTTTGGTGCCAAACATAGGCACAGGTATACCAAGCATATCCCTGCATGTTCTTTTAATTCCTTTAATAACAGCAGATTTCAGATCAATGTTTTCCGGCATATTCAAAGCGTAATACATATGACCTTTCGGGGCAAATAAGCCCTTTGCATACCTGACCCTCATCAGGTCTTCATACGACAAATACTCAGGTGTTTCCATGATGGGGTCACTCACAATGTATCCGCCGTTTTCACGACCATAAACAACGATGTTGTGAGCATTGAAATGGAAACGGTATGGCCCGGGAAAATAAGTAAGATGATATACACCCACAAGTAAGCCTGCCGGGGTTCCCTTTTCAATTACCTGGTCCAACTCCGTCATGGCTTTCCGGGGATCTTTAAACTTCTTCTTTTCAATTGAAATACCGAGTTGCTGTGTGACCCTTTTGAAAATAATTCCGGGAAAGGGACGAAAGGATGTAACAGGAATAGAATTGACCTTTACAAAAGGCATATATGCAAAAAACAAGCCAGAGCCAATCCCATAAACCAATGGTTCACTCAAATCATATCCATAATGCCGCAACAAATTTGAAGTCACGCCATTTTCACAATGAGCTGATTGTTTATGTTGAAAATCAATTTTCATTTAAGCAATACATTATATCTAATCAGTACGTTTTAGTTCATCAATAGTAACATTCAGTACTTTGGCATATCGTTCCATTACTTCCTGATCAAGCTTATTAAATCTCCCGGGCTTAAGATGCCTTTTAACCTTCCATCGTGAAAATCCCATATATGAAGCAAGAAGTCTGACATCCATCTGATGCCGTTCCATGTGATATGCAAGCGGGCTGAGTTTTCCCTGCATTACTTTCTTCTTAACTTCCTGAACCCTCTTTTGAATATGGTCCCATGCCTGTTGCATCACTATGTTTTTTGGATCCCATCCTACACTCTTCACGATGGTATACCTGCCACTTTCATCCACAGCGTAGCAAGGCTCACGAAACTTACCGTCGAGCATGTTTGCATCATCCTGCGGAACTTCATTCTTCTTCATGGTGTATACGTGTCTTTATTCTTCCTTCTTCAGGAAGATCTTCATCTCACATTCAGCAAGGACCTCATCATCCTGAAAAACTTCACCTTTGATGATTGTGGCCATCAGCACCTCATATTCAATTTTTATTTTTGTTTGAATGGTTGTGCCAACTTCAGGAAGCCTATATACTTTCAGGTTCTTAATGGCACCAATCAAACCTATGGGAGCATCTCGTTTCTCCCTGATCCTTATAACACCTCCTCTCAAAGCCATTGTCTGTGCAATGTTTTCCACCAAACCAGACTCAACAAACACACCATTGTCGATGAAAACATTATCGGGCTTAATGGTAAAACTTGATTCCGTGAACTCCTCATCAGAGGATATCACTTCGTCAACCATTACAAATGGTGGTTTTTGAGGTATAAGATCTATAATTTTACTGCCTGACAATTCCGGATTCATTTTATCACTCAACTTCAAGTTTTTCAGACTTTCTTCCAAACTTGTTGCACTTTGCAATAACCTTGATCTCATCACCTTTCTTTATGTTTTTCAGGGTAAACTCAAGTTTTTCAATCACAGAATCACTCTGCTCTTCCATTGTCTTAACTGCTACCTCTTCGTCATTTACTTCAACAATAACCTCATCAATATAATGCTTTTCGACATCTTTCGACTTATGTTTTATAGTAACCTCCAGTACTCCGGTATTCTTATCAAACTTAAGTTCAATCTTTTGTGGTGATGTTGCAAATATGCCAACTGAAATCATCATCAGGGCAAAAATCGAGATAATCTTTCTTGTATTCATAATTAAATATTTATTCAAAGTACGACAAATATAATATTATTCCTGCATGTAAAACTGCTGAAACAAAGGTTAGTAAACCAAATACTTTATGAACTTTAAACCTGACCCTGATCACTTTCAGCCCCATTAACATTGTAATGGTTAGTAAAAACAGGGTAAGGATGCCGAACGGGATAACTAAATCATATAATTCCATAACTAAACAACTTTTAATGAAGCAAAAGCATAAGAAAACCGTGCACTTTCAGGAACCATAATTAAAATATTATGGCCTTTTTTCAACTTTCCTGAATTATACAGCTCCTCCAACATAAGGAATACAGATGCAGATCCAATGTTGCCAACTTTTGTCAGGTTGGTAAACCATTTTTGCTGAGGTATATCCATATTCCACTTTTTAAGCTCTTCTTCAATTTTTTTCCTGAAATACTCTGAGGAAATATGTGGTAGAAAAAAATCAATTTCATCCAGGTTATAATTCTTCCTCTTTAATACCTCATTGAGAAAGGCAGTTCCTTTGGGAACAATGTTGGCACTAAGCAATTTAACATCCTGTTTAACTGAAAACACGGTTTTGTAAAGCCATTCATCGGGTTCAAAATCCAGCCAGCTTTTCAATTCACCATTACCAAGTTTTTCTGCACCAGCATACATACAGGTTTCCAATTCATTGGCAAAGGATTTAAATTCTATCCAATCAATCTTATAGGACAATCCTGAATTATTGGGTTTATCCTGTATAAATGCAGCGCCAGCTCCGTCAGAAAGCATCCAGCGAAGGAAGTCCTTTTCAAATGCAATAAAAGGATTCTTTTTTAACTCTTTTAATCTGGCAGTCTCACTCTCAAAGTTTTTTGCAAGCATGTATGGGGAAAATCTTTCAGAGCCTGCACATACCGCATTGGATGAATTGCCACTTGCAACGGATAGAAAAGCATATTTCATAGCTTGCATGCCGGCATTGCAGGCACCTGCAGGGGACATAATTTCCACAGGAGGGCATTCCAATAAACCATGAACCATAGAAGTATGTGAGGGTAAATGCTGGTCAGGAGAGGTCGTACCACAAGCCAAAAGCTCTACTTGATCCATTGATATTTCCTTATCGAACAATTTCCTGATGGCTTCCGCTGTGATCTCTGCATTGGTATGGGTCACATTGCCGTCTTTGTCCAGGGCATAATATCTAGTTTTGATACCATTATTCCTGAGAACCAGACCCTTTCCTTTAGAATCCTGGTTGTCTATCCTGCCCAAATAATCCTCCATCTCAACATTGCCAACTTTTTCATTGGGGAGGAAGCTTGAGATTCTGTTAATGTATACTTCGTTAGTCATACCTTGTCATTCATTGAGTGAAGCAAATATATAAATTGTAGATAATTTATTTCCTCTTTTTTCTCATTAGCTTAAAGTAGTCAATATCCTTGCGGATCTTAGGGAAGGCAAAAATCCATGTCAGGTAAAACAATATTGAAACAATCGGAGAAACAAGATATATTACAGTAAACAAATAGATCCGGAACATATTAAGGCGACCTTTTCTTGCAGGATCTCCTGCATTGCCTTTTTTCAGGATAAATTTAGACCAGGCCATGAATATATGTATGGCCTTCTTCTCGATGCTCATCAGATCAGGTATGATCTTTACTGCGCCAGCTTCAACGAGTTCTTTCTGCATATTCAAATAATCATCCTCCATCATGTATTTGGCTATGATCCTGCCAAACTTTTCCGATTCATTTATGTCTTTATCCGAAACCCCGGCAGGGGGAAATATACCAAACCTTCCTTTATCAGCCGTGTAAAGCCAGTGTACGATAGTAACCACACTTATCAGGTTCTGATGTTTATCCTGGAGAACAATATTTCCAACATGATTGCCCCCATATTCAGAAATCTTTTTTCTTATCCTTTCCTGGGCCATGATCCACATATTCCGTACCCCAAGTATGGTAATTATGGGCTTGTCCTGAAGTATTTCCCTGGCCTGATCACTAATCAAAAAGGACCAGAACGGGATTGAAGGCGAGAGATACCATACCTGGTAAGCGAGGATTACAAGATCATAATTAATTGATGGATCAATGTTCAATCTGTGGATTTCACATGGAATACCCTGAACAGATTCCGGAAAGGCATCAAAAAAAGTGTCCTTATTCCATGGGAAAGGGTATGAATTAACAGGCTTCATTTCATGAAGATCAACTGTTATCTCATCCTGATCAAATCCTGAGGAAACCCTGTCAATGATCTCTTTCAACTGACCCGATTGTGTATAGTAAATGATTAAAATTTTCTTCATTGCTCATCTATTCCCCAGAAATCGTGAAAATTAAACCAATGCTCCGGGTATTGATTAATTTTTGTTTCAAGCACATTTATGTAATCCTTCAACACTTCATTAATGGCTTTTTGCTCCGCAATTTTATTTTCCTTGTTATAAATTTTTGGCTCAGTGGCGAAAAAATGATAGTGCCTGGAAGTTTCTTTCATTGCGAAGACAAAAGTAACAGGAAATCCTGATTTTACGGCAAGAAGAAAAGGACCAAAAGGCAACTTTGCTTTCTTCCCCAGCACAGATGCCTCAAGTGTCTTGCTACCCTCAACATAGCGGTCACCATGCATTACAACCAGGCCCTTTTCCTTAAGTGCTTTATGAATAGCAATAATATGAGAGAGATCATTTTTGATGGGGATTATTTCAAAAGCTTTTTCTTTCATCACATTATCAAGGAGGGCCTTGATCCGCTGATGTTCTTCATCGTACATTACAATATATATTCTATGTGGAAGGTTCTGGAGCAATTGGGATGCAATCTCCCAGTTACCCATATGGGCACCAATCAACATTCCTCCTTCTTTCATATTCCTGAGGTGATGATCACCATCAAGGTCAAAAGAAAATGGTGTGTGTATTCCACTTAATAAAACCACTTTATCAATAAGTACTTGTCCAAACTTATAATATAACTTGTAAACAGAAAGTCTGGTTTTTATTGAACTATATCCCAGCCTGTTTCGGAAATAATATTTCAGATATCTTTTCCTGGAAAAGATCCAATAATACAATGCCACAAAATAAAGCAGGAAATAGGCCGATCCTGTACCAAGGTATTTGATGGTAAAAATAAATATAGAATAGCCTATTACACCTCCACGGGTTTTTCCTTTCCAGGAAGACATCGGCAATTAGTTTAAAAGCAAAACTCAGGCTGCAATAACATTGATCCTTTTCTCCAGGAAATTGTAAAAATCATCAAGGGTTTGTACATCTGCCATATCCTCACCTTTTAGCTTAATGCCAAAAGTGTTATCCACTATGACAACTATGTCGACAAAATCCAGAGAGTCTACACCTATATCCTGCCAGGTTGCTTCAGGCTTAATGAGTTCTGGTTCTATTTCAAATTCGTCTATAAGAAAGGCATTGACCTTATCTATTACATCTTGTTTCTTCATCGCTCAATGGTAATATCTTGACAATATCTTAAGTTTTGATTAGGTAGCACAAAATTATTAATAATTGCAAAAATAGACAAACTGCTATATCTTTTTAAGAATAAGTGCAGAGTTTGTTCCTCCAAAGCCAAACGAATTAGAAAGGAAAAGGTTTATTTCCTTATCTACTTTTTTATTTGTAATATTCAGATATTGTGAATATTCATCAGGGTTTCGGAAATTAATATTCGGAGCAACAAAGGAATTTTGCATCATGATCAGTGAATAGATGATCTCACTGGCTCCTCCCATCCACATCTCATGGCCTGTCATCGATTTGGTAGAGCTTATAAGTGGTTTAACATTACCAAACACTTCCCTGATGGCTTTTGCTTCATTCATATCCCCCACAGGTGTTGAAGTTGCATGGGCATTGATATAATCGAATTGGTCCAGTTCAACACCGGCATCCTTTATAGACATTTTCATGGCTCTGATGGGTCCACTCACAGTAGGAACCGATATATGAACGCCATCTGAAGAGAAACCATACCCAATTAATTCGGCAATTATCGGCGCCCCTCTTTTAACAGCATGCTCATAACTTTCCAGGATAAGCGTTGCACCTCCCCCACTGGGTACCAGTCCGTCACGGTCTTTATCAAAAGGTCTGGAAGCTTTTGTCGGTTCTGCCTCGTTAACAGAAAAAGCACTGAGGGCATCAAAGCTCCCCATTGAATATACGTTCACCTCCTGACCACCACCAGCGATAATACAATCCTGGTAACCATTTTTTATGAGTATATACGCCATGCCAAGAGCATGAGAGCCACTTGCACATGCCGCACTGATCGTATAATTGATGCCTTTGATCTTAAAGATCACGGAAAAATTCATGGTAATGGTAGAATTCATCGACTGAAATATAGCTCCGGAACCCATCATCTGTGTATCTTTCTTTTCTCTGACAATGTCAATGGATTCTATCACCGGCGTCGAGGAACTGTCATTTCCAAAGATCAGCCCTATCTCATTTTTCTCAAGGAAATCCTCATCCATTTTAGCCATTTCCAGTGCTTCCTTTGTCGACATATAGGCATATTCCCCCTGCTCAGCCATACAGACACGGGTTCGCCTGTCTAACAATCCTTTGAGCTTAGGCCGCTCTATCATTCCTGTTAATCCCGACCTGTATCCAAAATCTTTTCTTTCAGGATCAAGCCCGATGCCTGATCTCCCCTCCATCAAAGATTGTTTCACCTCTTCGATATTCTTGCCTATGGTCGAATAAATCCCAAATCCCGTTATTACAACACGATTCATAGAAATAATTGTTTTATTAGTCCTTTAAGTATACAAACCTCCATTTACAGATATTACCTGGCCGGAAATATACGAAGATTTTTCAGATGCCAGGAAAGCAACCACCGAGGCAACTTCTTCCGGTGTGCCAAATCGATTCATCGGGATAAGGTTTTTAAGCTGTTTCTCATCCAGGTCCTTTGTCATATCTGTCCGGATATAACCCGGAGCTACCGCATTTACCGTCACGCCTTTCCTTCCCACCTCCTGGGCCAGGGCTTTTGTGGCCGCTATAACACCCCCTTTGGCAGCAGAATAATTTGCCTGCCCCGGCAAGCCCTTCAATCCGGAAAGTGACACCATATTGACAATCCTTCCGCATTTTTTGATCAGCATATCCTGGATCAAAGCCTGCGTTACATTATAAAAACTGCCGAGGTTGGTGGATATTACCTTGTCCCACTCCTCCGGCTTCATCCATACCAGGAGGGCATCCTGTCTGATACCTGCATTGTTTACCAGTACCTCAATGTAGCCTTCAGGGTGTTTTTCTTTCCAGGATGAAAGCGCCTGTTTTACTTCTTCCCTGTTTGAAACATCAAAAGGTAATAGTTCCCCTGAACTACCTTCATTGTTGATCATATTCAGGGTTTCCTCAGCGCTTTCCTTACCGGAACGATAATTCACTATAACATGATATCCCATCCTGGCAAGGCTTAAACATACTGCCCTTCCTATTCCTCTTGAACCGCCGGTGACTAATGCATATTTCATATCTCTTTTTTTAACGCTTTGCCAAGGTCTTTTGTTCGTGGTTTTTTATATAACCGATATGCTCCTGGTAAGAAGGCTTCAAATTAATTCAAAAAAACAACCTATTTGAAGGATTCTATCCTGATTTTATCTGACAAAAGTTTTATCATGAAACTGAAATACAATTGTTCGTCAGGTAATTCCTGATGATTTCAATTTCTTTATATTTTGGTGAATCCTTTTCAAAGCGGGGTACCAAAGTCCTGAGCTCATTATAGTACTTGAGCGAAACAGGAGATAATCCGGAACTGTTACCGAGATAATCAACTGCCTGGATCAAAGCCATCAGTTGAATGGACAAGACCTGGAATGCATTGTCAATAACCTTGCTGGTTAGCAATGCTGCATTGGTTCCCATGCTTACAATATCCTGATTATCATTGTTGTTTGGGATGCTGTGCACGTACATGGAATTGGACAGGGTTTGATTTTCGGCAACCGTGGAAGTAGCAGTAAACTGAACCCCCTGCATTCCAAGATTCAGGCCTAACTTGCCTAAGTTGACAAATGGCGGCCACTTTTCATTCAGCTTGTCGTTCATCAGGTAATTGAGCTGCCTTTCAGAGAGCATTGACAGCCTTGTAATGGCCATCCTCAGTTTATCCATTTCAAGGGAAATATAATCCCCATGGAAATTTCCACCATGGAAAACATTTCCACGACTATCATCAATAACAGGGTTGTCGTTCACTGAATTCACTTCGTTTACGATCACCTCCATGACATTCCTGATGGTATCATGAACAGGACCCAGGATTTGAGGTACACAACGAATAGAATAATATTCCTGTACCTTATCATCCAGCAGGTTCTTTTTCTTACAACCGTTGAAAAGGTGATCTGCACGGCTGCGGATCATGGAGCTTCCACTGGTGAATTGCCTGATCATGTTGGCAATATACTGCTGACCGGCATGCCTTTTAAAGTTGTTCAGCTCCTCTGAA
>JAGYLD010000129.1 GCA_018401355.1 Bacteroidales bacterium | reverse complement strand
GTGCCGGCAAAGGTGTCGGTCCCGGCTCACCTGAGTACAAGGTAAACAGGTTTTTCGATTCAATCTCTTCCCCAAATGCGTCTTTGGTGTTCAAGGTGAGCATGTATTTTCCTGTGGGCCAGGATGTAGCGTCAGATAATTCCAGGATGGAATCCTTTTCTGAAGAAAATGTGAGTTTCATCATCTCCTGCACACTTTCCCAGGTACCCGGGTCATCTTCATTATCATACACATCCCGAGGGAATTGCTTTCTGAAATCCTCCTTTGTCATCAGGAAAATATCGGGCCTGGCCCAATCCCTTTGACGTAGGATATGATCCGGTGGCTGCAGCCTGGAAATAGTGATAGTTCCCCCGGCCGGCACCTTTTCTCCATTAAGATTATTGGTGCTGTATTTGATTGCAGGTGGGTCTTGTTTCATGATTGTCTCCGGGACATCCATTTCCACGATCATAGCAGTAGCGCCGACAGAAACATTCGTGGCACCATCCTGTGTTTCCCCGTTGATATCGGTCACGCTGGCAGTGATACTGTAGTTGAAAACTGGCTTGTACTTACTATCAATAGTACGGTCGGGGATGGCTTCGAACTCGATTTTGAAGCGTCCGTCTTTATCTGTGGTTGTTTCGCCATTGCTGATCTCAACCGGCTGTGATTGTGGGAAATAACCGTACCACCACCGCCAGTATGGAAAACTGGCCTGCCGGGTAACGCGGTAGGATACCCTGGCATTGTCAATATTATATCCTGCAAAACCTTTCGCATGGCCTGTAGCCCTTACCAGCTCATCCAGCTTGTAAACTCCTTGCAGTGGTTCAAAGGCCACTTCAAACTTCGGGCGTTTATATTCTTCCACGGAAAAGCTTACCGAGCCGTATTTATCCCTGATCTGCATGTTCCCGTTCATCACACCCACAGGGGCAATGAAGGAGCCATGGAAGGAACCGTAATCACCAGTAGTGTATGACTGCTCAGATACTTTCTGATGATTGGCATCATGGAAGCTTACCACAGTGCTTTCCCCTGACTTTATCCTGTAGTCTTTTCCGTCGTATTCCAGGATGATGCCCTTGAAATATACGGTTTGTCCCGGCCGGTAAATAGCCCGGTCGGTAAAGAAATAAGTTTTCAGGATGGTTTTACGGTCCTTCTGATACGGTTGCTGCTGGTAAAAATAATTTGGTGAAACGAAACGGTCATCTCCGTTGTTCAGCTCCAGCATCAGTCTTCGTGACTGGCCGGGCAGGGCAGGGATGGTGAAGAAGCCGCTCTCGTCGGTCTTAAATGCAGGACCGTCACGCTGGACATACTTCCTGGATGAATAATCGTATTCTTCGTAAAATGAACGTACCTGGACGTTTTTCATTGGGTGGCCGTTTTCCCTGGCGAGGACATACAACTCCGTTTCCCCGGAGGGCATCTTTTTGCTGACAAAGCCGATGTTGCTTACCCAGAAAGAACTGTAGGCAATGAAGTTACCACGGCTCACGAAACCCTGGTCGGGACTTGCCAGGACAACATAATAGCCGAAAGGCAGTTCCGGGCAAGCGGTTTCCGCCATATGCTGCTGGTGATCTCCGGGATCTTTGGTATCCACCGACCATTCCATCTCTGGTTTCAAGGTAAGATATTTATCAATCAGTCCTTCCCTCCTGTGCGAGGATTGGATCTTTTTATCTTCTTCATAATCCATCCGGATGATCCTGAAGTATACCTTTTCTGTATTTTTGAATGAGAGAAGAGAAAGAAATGGCTTCTCCGGTAAATTGGCATATTCTGTGGTTAGAGAAACGGATTTTTCAAGGATGGCTTCCTTGATCACCATGCAATTAACGGCACCATAGGAGCCCGGGTTTTCTTTGATGGCAGATTCACAGTATTCCAGTGATCTTACAAGATCCCAGCGGTATTCTTCCTCAGCATAAGGACGGTATTTCCTGCCCTGGTCATAATAAAAGGAAGCCAGGGCATAGTCGATCTCTGCGGAAACGCCCTGATCCCGGTAATTCTTTTTCAAATTGATGATAGCCTCTGCATACAGGCTGTCGCTGTATGCAAACCGGGCATTTTGCTTTACGAAAAGCAGGCGCTTTAAGTCAGCGTCTACAAAAGCCTCCGGATCCTTGTCCTCAAGATGAAACCTCAGCAGGTCCTGAAGGATCTCCATGGCATAGAATTTCAATGAAAGGGAATCGCCGGTGGAAAGCTCCAGGTAAACAAACTTTTTGGCGGGTTCCAGGAAACCGGGATCATCGATCTCAAATGTTTCGGCTGGTCGGGTAATGGCGCTCTCGTCATTCATGAAAAAATCAATGGCACGATGAGTCAGGAAGTCGTAAAGGGTCGGCCTGAACTTTTTGGAACCTTCTTTGGTTTCCAGGATGGGATCCATGTTTCCCAGGGGTGTCTTTTTCAATGTCTCGGGATCTTCAAGGGAAGCCATATATTGATCTATGGTTTCCGACAAAATCTTTTTTAGGTCCCAGGTCTCAATATCGGAACCCGTTGGGCCGGCAATGGTACTTCTTTCCATGAAACGGTGCCGGTTCATTTGAAAATAACCCTGGTAAAGTTCCGCCAGGATGGAATGAAGAACCTGCCGGACAGGCGGTTTTGCAATACTTATCTGATCTTTGACTTCCTGAATGGCTTCCGGAAGATAATCTTCCTGGAAATCGGACTGAAGCTTGACTTTGTAGAGGATGGATTTGATTGTCTGGGGAGCATTATTCTCACTTACTGCCTTTTGATAGATCTGCTCAACCAGTTCAAGAGCTGAGCGGGGCAGTCCCTTGTCGTTAAGTGCTTCAACCTCTTTCCACATGCCGGCATATTCATTGTCTTGCATAACGGTTTGGTTTTGAGGTTTATTGGCTAAGGCTCCGCCAAGCAATATCATTCCTGTCAGAGCAATTAAGACAAAAAGTTTTGATTTCATCATAATAAAAATTATTTCAACGGTATGATGGGCAAGATTCAATCGATCCTTGCATCCATAGGGTATTTTAAGCCCTCGATATCGGTTAATTCAAGTTTTATGGAGCCAACGATGACGGCGGATTTACCCAGTACGGGGACATGATTCCTGTCGTCCGTTACCCACAGGGTCATAGGATAGGGCTCGTCGAAATTAGAGCCCTGGGCTACCTTGGGTTTGAACTTCAGACACCGGAAGGATCCCATCTTCGTTTCGACGATCTCCCTGCCCAGGAAGATAACACGCGAATGATAAACGGAATCGTCCAAAACGAAATCGATGTTGTAGACATCATCGATCTTTACGGTATCGAAGTCCATTGTTCTCATGAAGTAAAACCCGGATACGATATCCTGAACATATGGTGGCACTTCAACCCTTTTCTTTTCACTTTCAGCCCAGTGCTCATATTGGTTGATCTCGATCGTTTCTTCCTTACGATATGACCCTTCATGCTGGTAACGGTAAAACCGCCAGGGCATGATGGCCTCGGTGTCAACCCATGATTCGTAAATATCCCGTACTTTAAAGAACCAGTTAAACAAGCCGACCGATCTGGCTTCTACCTTTATGTGATAAGTGTCATGACCTTTGATTTTCAGATTGTCTTCCAGGATGCTGATTGTGCCAACCCCCGCAGTGATCCCTGCAGTCAGCCATGAATCGTAGAAGACACGGTATTTCCCGACTTCCCCACGTTGGAAAGGAGGATCCTCGATCTTTCTGAATTCCTGTGAACTTGCTGACAAACAAATGATAAAGCCCATGAACAAAAGCAGGGCTTTAAAATTTCTACTCACCATAATAAAGGTCATTAATTCCTCAATTCGAAAACTGTGCCAAATATTAAACCACCACGTTGATGATCTTGTTCGGGACAACGATAATTTTTTTCGGGGCTTTACCCGCCAGCCATTTCTCCGATTCATGCGCCTCAAGGACCTGCTTTTCAATTTCCTGCCGGGCCATGTCTTTGGGCAGCTCCAGCTTAAACCTCATCTTTCCGTTGAATGAAACAGGATAGGTGAATGTGCTCTCTTCCAGGTACTTTTCGTTGTGTTCAGGATAAGGTTCATATTCAATGGAGTTTTCATGGCCGGTCTGCCTCCAGAGTTCCTCGGCAAAATGCGGGGCATACGGCGATATCAATACCGCTAAAGGTTCCAGGATGGCCTTCTTGTGACATTTCAAGTCTGTAAGTTCGTTGACGCAGATCATAAATGTACTCACTGCTGTGTTGAATGAAAACCTTTCGATATCCTGCCTAACCTTTTTGATGGCCTGGTGCAGTGATTTGAGCTCACTTTTATCAGGCTGCTCATCCGTCAGCAACAGATTGCCATCCATATCAAAATATAACCTCCACATTTTCTTCAGGAACCTGAAAACGCCTTCAATCCCTTTGGTATCCCATGGCTTGTGATGTTCAAGCGGACCCAGGAACATCTCGTAAATGCGAAGCGTGTCAGCACCGTATTGCTCAATCAGCTCATCCGGGTTTACTACATTATGCTTGGACTTCGACATTTTTTCTATTTCCCAGCCACAAATATATTTCCCGTCTTCCAGGATAAACTCCGCATCTTTCAGGTCGGGTTGCCATTGCCTGAAGGCTTCAATATCCAGTTCATCATTTTCAACGATGCTGATATCTACATGTTGTGCGGCGGTGTCGTATTCTTTTCTCAGGTTATATGAAACAAACTTGTTGGTGTTTTTTATACGGTATACCAGGCTAGACCTTCCTTGTATCTTGCCCTGGTTGATGAGTTTCTTAAAGGGCTCTTCTTCGCAGGTGAGCCCGAGGTCATACAGGAACATACTCCAGAACCGTGCATAGATCAGGTGGCCTGTACCGTGTTCATCCCCTCCAATGTAGAGGTCCACATCCCGCCAGTATTCATTGGCTTCTTTGGAAAAATATTTCCTTGTCGTTCCAGGGGTCCATGTAACGGTAATAGTATCCGCTTGACCCTGCAAACCCAGGCATGGTATTGGTTTCCAGCGGGTAACCATCTTTGCTGACCCAGTTTTTTGCCCTGGCCAGAGGAGGTTCTCCTTTTTCTGTGGGCAGGTACTTATCGACTTCAGGCAGCTCCAGAGGGAGTTCGCTTTCATCAAGGGTATATGGTATTCCGTCTTTGTAATAAACAGGGAAAGGTTCTCCCCAATAGCGTTGACGACTAAAGATTGCATCCCTCAGGCGGTAGTTGACTTGTTGAAAACCAGTACCATCTGCTTCCAGTTTGTCAATGGTGGCACGGATGGCATCCATGACCTCCATTCCGGTGATAAAGCCCGAATTGATCATAACCCCTTCTTTGGCATCGTACGACTCTTCCCATGCGACCGTGTCTGACGGTTCTTCGTCTTTTTTTGCTACAACCTGTCTGATGGGGATACCAAAATGCTTTGCAAAGGCAAAGTCCCTGCTGTCGTGTGCCGGCACCGCCATAATGGCACCGGTACCGTATCCTGCCAGCACATAGTCGGCAATCCAGATAGGGATCATTTCTCCGTTAAGTGGGTTTATCCCATAAGCGCCGGAAAAGATTCCCGTGATCTTTTTTACATCCGCAATGCGATCGCGCTCCGGGCGGTTTTGCGCCCATTCTATGTATTCCTGAACTTTGTCTTTCTTTTCTTCAGTGGTTATTTCCATGGCCCACTCATGCTCGGGGGCAAGCACCATGTATGTGGCTCCAAAGAGGGTATCTGGTCGTGTGGTGAAAATTTCCAGTATTTTATCTTCGTGTCCGTCGATCCTGAAATTCACAGAAGCGCCTTCCGACTTACCGATCCAGTTGCGCTGGACTTCCTTGAGGCTTTCAAACCAGTCGAGGTTGTCAAGTCCTTTTAAAAGCCTTTCGGCATAGGCTGAAATGCGTAACGACCACTGCTTCATCAGTTTTCTTTCCACGGGATGGCTGCCGCGTTCTGAGAAACCATCCTTCACTTCATCATTGGCCAGAACAGTTCCCAGGGCCGGGCACCAGTTGACCCA
>JAGYLD010000128.1 GCA_018401355.1 Bacteroidales bacterium | reverse complement strand
ATGAACAAAAAGATTTTAAAAATCATCGCTTTAAACAGTCTTTTTATCTCTATGCTTGTTTTATTTCCAACATCATGTCAAAACCCAAAAGACATTAAAATAAGAAATGCCATTAAAAATGAACTGGCTTTACATCCGAAATCCCGAATAACTGATATTTATAAAAATTTTTTTCAGGATGCCTATGGGCCTGGGCACATGATAAATGATTCTGCTGCAGCAATGGATTACTTAACATATGAACTCAGGAAAGCGGAAAAATTTGATTCCATTAAAATCCAGGCACTTGGCATTGACAGCAATTATTACCGGGTAAATCTGAGCCTTGTTAAGGACAGTGTTCTTCCTCTGAATGTCTTGTTCTATGCTTTCACTGAAAGTGCCCCTCTGGCATCCCCGCCTGAAATGTCTGAATGGAAGTGTTTCTGGCAGGAAATTGTCCGGGTTGTAGACAATATGGAATTGACCATTCCAGGATCCAATGAAGATCTTGAAGTTATTGAACTCAATTTAAAGAATAATGACCCGGTGATCCATCACTCTGAAGAGTTTAAAAGGATTTACCACCCCCACTACAGAATTGTACATAAAAATTATATTGATACCATTAGATACTATCTCGAAAAGTAAGCCTGGATATTTTCACCCGCTGCAAAAGCTGAAAAATATTAAGTAAATTTGACCATGGCAAGCATCTCAAGGAAAACATCTTCTAAAAAGCGTTATTTCTGTTGCTTACTTTCAGCATTTGTCCTTACGGTCCCATTACTTATTAATGCCCAGAAAACAACAGATACTTTAGCATTAACAAACGGGGATACATTGCCTGGAGAGATATTAAGCTGGGAGCAAAGTGGGTTGTTTTCCAGGAAAAAAGTGGTTATTAAACTCAGCGACGGCAGCAAATGGAACTACTTTATCAAAAATGTAAAATCCTTTACCCACGACAATGATTTCTATAAACCCCTTCCAAAAAAACCTGAAAAAAACTCCCAGAACCTTGTGTTTACAAGGCTCATTATGGTCAACGACAGTGCGGAAATATACAAATACGATGACCTGGTAACATCAGATTTTGGCCCGGTCTATGATTGGAAATATTATTTGTATATCCATAACGCTTATCAATCGGAGATAAATCGAAAAAACTACAGGCTTATACTAAAAAAATATTTCAACAACTGCCCATTGATAAACAGCATACTCTCTGAAGATAAAAACCATTTCAGGGACGACAGATTTTCAGATCTTGCAAACGAATACATGAGTACCTGCCAATAATTTTCCCTTTTGAATTAAACCATTTTACTTTTCCTGAATCATAATACCGGAACAGCAATAAGTTTTATTGTCAGAATCAATTAATACAATAATCATTAATTCAAAAAAATGAAAACAATAAAAGCCTTCACATTAGCCGGATTACTGTTAATAGTTACCGGAATGCAGACAATTCAGGCACAGCCTTCGCATAATCGAAATCATGACAAACATGAAATGAGGGGGCAGCAACGCCATCAACATCCTATGTCAGGAATCCCTGATTTGACGGAAGAACAAAAGGATAAAATAAAAAGCCTTCATGTTGATCATATGAAATCCATATTGCCCTTGGAAAACCAATTGGATGAAAAGAAAGCAAGGCTAAAATCCCTCACCACTGCTGAAAATGTCAATCTGGAAAAGGTTGATGAGGTTATTGATGAAATTACAAGTATTGATAACAAAATAATGAAAAGCAGGGTAAGACATGGTCAGGATATCAGGAATATTTTAACTGAAGAGCAAAGGATTATATTCAATTCTAAACATCATAAGGGAATAAACAGGCCAGGGCGACCAAAGAGATAGATCATACAAAGTTTGTATGTTTTTGCTGCTTGATGAAATTGCCAACATTTTTCTGGTTTATTTTTAATGCAATAATCAGTCGAAACGAATGGCCTTCATGGGTGTAATCCTGGAAACAATATGAGAAGGAATAAGCAACATGAGGGTACAAACAACCAATGTGCCAATATTAAGCAAAATTAAAGAGGTCAAATCCAACTGCACCGGAACATATGAAACATAATACGACTCTTCTGATAAAGGAATTAACCTGGTATAATCCTGAAGTAAGGCCATTCCCACACCGGCAATATTTCCCCAAAACATACCTATTCCAATGATATAGATTGAATTATAAATAAAAATTTTTCTTATACTTTTATTCCTGGCACCCATCGCTTTTAAAAGCCCAATAGTATTAGTACGTTCCAGGATCAGCACAAGTAATGTTGACACCATTGTGATGCCTGCAACCAGGATCATTAAAACAATGATAACCACCACGTTCATATCCTGCAAGTTCAACCAGTCAAATATCTGAGGGTACATTTCTTTTATATGTGTTGCCCTCAAATCATAGTCGATCATCCCATAGACCTGATCAGCCAGACTTTCGACATTGTCAAAGTCATCGATTAATATTTCATAACCAGCAATCTGATTATCATTCCAATTGTTCAGTTGCCTTATATGTCCGATATCTCCAATAATATATGACTCGTCAAATTCTTCAAGACCAGTTTCATAGATACCATGAATTAAAAACTTCCGGCCTCTTGGTTGTTTGGAATCCATTCCTACAAAATACACCCTCAAATCATCACCAATATTCAAATCGAGTTTATCAGCCAGTTTCCCTGAAATTAATATAAAGTTGGTTTTTGCAGAATCATGTATTTGAAAAGTGTTTCCAACCTTTATTTTATCCTTAAAAAATGACCAGTCATAGTCGGACCCGATACCTTTCATCACTATCCCCTGAATGGCATCATTGGCCTTGACAATACCCGCTTTGCTGGCAAACACCTGTGTATGTACAACACCGTCAATGGCTTCAATTGATCTTCTTAATGACGGGTTTATTTCAATGGGTGTTGATTCCACTGACCTGTTGAAGTCATAAGAAGTTACCTGAATGTGGGAACCAAAGCCAATAACCTTATTCCGTATCTCATGCTGAAAACCGGTTACAATTGCAACAGAGATGATCATCACTGCCAGACCCAGTGCAATGGCTATGACAGCAATATTTATGTATGGACCAGATATGTTATCTTTATCCTTTGTGAGTGACCTTTTCGTTATAAATAATTCAAAATTCATTTCTTGCGGGATGAACACAAAAGTATTAAATTCAGCGATAAATATTTATCAGAGACAATATTAAAAAGCATTTATATTTGCATACTCTTTTATACACAGAGCTTTGAGAAACATGAAAAAACGCCGTATTGTAAGCTTTACTCAACTCATATTTGTTCTCTTTATCAGCATGACCATTTCAGGGCAGGAAATAATGACAACTCCTGTTTTAACATCTGCCGAAAGTATTGTTACCGGGGCAATGAAAACTGAGGAATATGCTGATCTGCTCAAAAATAAAAACATTGCCGTTGTTGCAAACCACACTTCGTTAATTGATAACACACACCTTATTGACACTCTGTTATCTTTAGGAATTAATATAAAGAGGATATTTGCTCCCGAGCATGGTTTTCGTGGCGAGGAAGATGCCGGAAATATGATAAGTAATACGAAGGACAAAACAACCGGAATACATGTGCAATCATTATATGGCAGGCATTATAAACCTACCCGCCGGGACCTCAGAAGAATTGATGCAGTTGTATTTGACATACAGGATGTCGGTGTGAGGTTTTACACTTATATCTCCACGCTTTCCTATGTTATGGAAGCTTGTGCTGAAAACGATGTACCATTGATATTGCTTGACAGGCCAAACCCTAATGGGTTTTATGTTGACGGACCGGTTCTGGAAGAGGATCTGACATCTTTTGTCGGACTTCACCCCGTTCCTGTGGTATATGGAATGACAATCGGTGAATATGCCAGGATGATAAACCTGGAAGGCTGGCTAAAGAATTCTGTAAAATGCGATCTGACGGTAATCCCTTTATCGGGTTATAGCCACAACATGATAATAAAACTACCGGTAAAACCTTCCCCAAACCTGCCCAATTGGTTTTCCGTCTACCTTTATCCATCACTGGCTTTATTTGAAGGAACCATAATTAGTGTAGGCAGGGGTACAAATGAACCATTCCAGATATTCGGACATCCGGATTACTTAATTGGGACTTTTCTTTTCAAACCAACATCGAAAAAGGGTGCAATGAATCCAAAATTCAAAGGAAAGCTATGTTATGGCCAAAACGTTGTTCCATATGCCCTGGATTATACAAGCAATAAGCCAGAAATTAATCTTTCCTGGCTAATAGAAACCTATAAATACTTTAAAAACAAAAACGATTATTTCAACAACTTCTTCCCTTTACTGGCAGGAACAAGGAAACTTCAACAACAAATAGTTGAAGGAATTCCTGAGGAAAAAATCCGCGAAAGCTGGCAAACAAGATTAAAAGAATTCAAACAGATAAGAAGAAATTATCTGTTATACCCTGAAAATTAATTTCAGGATTTATCTTTTCTTCCGGGGTAAGCTTGCAATGCTTCACTTAGGCATTTCATTGCTTTTTCAAGGTCACCCACATTTAAAACATAGCTGATTCTGACTTCATTTGTGCCTTTGCCCTTTGTAGAATAGAAGCCCGTTGCAGGGGCAAGCATCACCGTTTCACCATTATGGTCATATTCTTCAAGCAACCACTGACAAAATCTATCAGAATTATCTATGGGCAGCCTCGCCACAACATAAAATGCCCCTTTAGGAGTAGGGCAATATGCTCCATCCATGGAGTTAATGAATTTAACCACAGTATCTCTCCTGGCAAGGTATTCATTCAGTACCCCGTCAAAATATTCCATAGTGGTGCAGTCAATGGCTGCTTCAGCAGCTACCTGTCCAAAACTTGGAGGACTCAATCGTGCCTGTGCAAATTTCAAGGCCGTTTTCATCACTTCCTTATTTCTGGAAATCATAAATCCTATTCTGATACCGCAGGCACTATATCTTTTAGAAACTGAATCAATGAGTATTACATTTTGCTCAATGCCTTCAAGGTGCATTGCAGAATGATGCTTCATACCATCGTAACAGAATTCCCTGTAAACCTCATCGGCTATAAGGTAAAGATCATATTTCTTCACGATATCCCTTAACATCTCAAGCTCCTCCTTTGAGTATAAATAACCTGTCGGATTGTTGGGATTGCATATTAAAACCGCCTTGGTTTTATTGGTGATGGCCTTCTCAAATTCTCCTATTGGAGGTAAAGCAAAACCACTGGAAATGTCTGAAGGGATTGGTTTTACTACAACACCTGCATTGATAGCAAAACCATTATAATTTGCATAAAAAGGTTCAGGAATAATGATTTCATCCCCTGTATCAAGACAACTGTTCATAGCAAAAAGGATGGCTTCCGATGCACCCGCTCCAACAATAATTTCATCGGCTGTTATTTCGATGCCGTGTTTCTGATAATACCCTCTCAGTTTTTCCCTGAAAGAGGGTATTCCTGCGGAATGGCTGTAAGCAACGACCGCTTCATTATAGTTTCTGATTGCATCCAGAGCGACCTCAGGTGTGGAAATATCCGGTTGTCCAATGTTCAAGTGATAAACCTTAACACCTTTTCTTTTTGCTTCCTCTGCATAGGGTACTAACTTCCTGATGGGAGACTCTGGCATCATCCTCCCTTTGTTTGAAACAGTTGGCATTATTTAATGATATTTGGGTTAAATATCCCGTTATCACACCGGGATTAAAAAATATTATTTATTTACCGGGGTTGCCCCATCCGTTGTTTGTTTTTCCGGCATAATCTCCTTGGGCTGCTTTATTACTTTGCCCTTTATCCTCAACACAATAGGAGAATTAGAAGAATTGGAGTAAATGGAAACAGATTTATTGATTGGCCCTAACCTGCTTGTCGCATATGTAACCTTAATCTCATCACTTTTCCCTGGTAAAATCGGTTGCTTAGGCCATGTAGGAACTGTACAACCACAGGAGGATTTTGGTCTGGATAAAATTAAAGGTTCTTTCCCGGTGTTGGTAAACTTAAAAGAGCAGGTCCCGTCTGAACCCTGATGTATCGTACCATAATTATGTACTGTTTTTTCAAAATCCATATAAGGAGCATTGGGATTGGATTCCTCTTTTTCATTGGCTTTCTGGGCACTTAAAGAGAAAGCGCTAAAAGCCAAAATAGTTAGTACAAAAAATATTCGCTTCA
>JAGYLD010000127.1 GCA_018401355.1 Bacteroidales bacterium | reverse complement strand
CTGGCATTTTCTATTTCATTATCCAGCATATTCATAAAGAAATTGCGGATATAAAAAGGAGCCACAATGAGCGTAGTGAATGTGGGCATGATGAATTTCGACTCAAAAAGGTGAAAAACCTTGTTAACCTCAAGTGTAATATCTTGTTTTCCGGTCAACAAACTATCATCAGCATATATCCTGGCCGTTGATTCATTATAGTTACCGGTGCTGATGTTGGCATAGTAAATGTTTTCTCCATTTTCTTTCCTCCTGACGAGTATTAACTTACTATGAACCTTAAAACCCGGTATCGACTGAATGACTTTCACTCCTTCATCCTGTAGTTTCTGGGTCCAATAAATGTTGGCCTCCTCATCAAATCTGGCCTGCAATTCCATAAAAACGGTCACCTGTTTCCCATTCCTTGATGCGTTGATGAGGGCATTCATCACACTTGAATCCCTGGCAGCCCGGTAAAATGTCATCTTTATGGCACGAACCAGCGGATCAATGGAAGCTTCCCTTATAAAATCAATGATATATTGAAAAGACTGATAAGGATAATGAAGCATGATATCCTTATGCTTAATGGTTTCAATAATACTTTTATTGGGTGGAAAATCAGGATGCGGCAATGGCGGTGAGGAAGGATAAATTAGCTCCCGGGAGCCGATCCTGGGAAATCCCATAAAGTCTTTAAAATTATGATATCTTCCACCCGCCCTGGTATGATCCCTTTTCGTAATGTTAAATTTCCTAATTATTTTCCTGAGCAATGTTTCAGGGATCTGTTTATCATATACAAATCTTACCGGTTCACCTTTCTTCCTTTGTTTCACACTTTCACTCATGATCTCCAGGAAGCTTTTGGAAACATCATTGTCGATGTCCATCTCCGCATCCCTGGTAAACTTTATGGTATAAGCCTCATAATTGTCATAGCCAAAAATTGAGAATACATCCCCGAGGCAAAAACGGATGACATCATCAAGGATGATCACGTATTTCTTTCCATTTTCCTCCGGTAATTCGTAAAACCGGGAAACAACATTGATCGGCAAGCTAACGAGGGCATGATTTTGGCTTTTACTTCCCCTTTTTCCAAGTTCCACAGCCAGATGTATGGTATCATCCTTTAGGTTTGACAAATCTTTGAGATTGTCCAGCATCAGTGGAAATAGGTATGGGCGAACCTTATCCCGGAAATAATTGTGAACGATCTCCCCCTGCATTGGCGTCAATTGCTTCTCATTAACGATAATTATGTTTTGCTCAGCAAGCAATCCAACCAGTTTTTCGTAAGCTTTTGTGAATTTAGCCTCCTGCTTTTCAACAATCTCACTGATCTGTTCAAGTGTTGTTTGTGCCTTTGTGCTATCAAGCCCCTTTTTCTTTTCATAGTTCACTACCCTGCGAAGTGTCGCCACCCTGACTCTGAAAAACTCATCACGGTTATTGGAATATATTCCCAGGAACTTGACCCTTTCAATCAAAGGTGTTGTATCATCTATAGCTTCCTGTAATACACGTTCGTTAAAGTCAAGCCAACTGATCTCACGATTAACCACTATTGGTTTGTCCATTGTATCAATAAATTAGAAATATTGATGAAAATCCAAATTAAAGCCTGAAGTTAAAGCTTTTTCGGGAGAACGACAAAATTTGTTTTTCTCTTGGCCTGAATGATCTGATCCCACTGGTCTGTCTTGAAAGTAATGCTCACAACACCTGATGTAGGAAGCCAGTCAATTTTTCTATCCAGGAAATAGTTGGCAAAGTTTGTAAAAGCAGGATTGTGACCAACAAGCATCAGGGAATCAACTGATTCAGGCAGGTCATAAAACTGATCAAAAAGCAATTCTGCATTGGCATGGTAGATTTGTCTCTCTACCTTAATACTGTCAATGGGATAGTTCAGGGCATGCGCAATAATACTTGCTGTTTCCATTGCCCTGACCGCATGGCTTGACTTGATGTAATCTACCTTTACCTTGTTTTTTAAAAGGTAATCAATAACTTTTTTGGTCCTTTTCTTCCCTTTCTCGAGTATAGGTCTTTCCTCATCCATCAGTTCAGGATAATTCCAGGAAGATTTCGCATGTCGAACCAGGTATAAAGTTTTCATATAATGAAGTTTGTACATGAATTCATGTAAAGGCCACTACCCAAATATTTGCATAAATAGTTATTCCGGCCCATAATACAAAACCGGAATAAATCTAAATTATTTTTTCAAACAGGATAAATAATCAGCTGTTAAATAATCATTAATTTTTAAGAGACAGGTATCCTGAATATCAGGAATATGCAGAAACACTTTACTTACAGAGCCAACCAGACTACCATGCAAACATTGGGAAGTCCTTCATCATCTCATTGACTTTTGCCCTCACATTATCAATGGTTTTCTCATCTTCAATATTGCTGATCACTTCATCGATCATATCCACAATAGGGGCCATATGTTCTTCTTTCAGCCCCCTGGTTGTAATGGCCGGTGTACCAACGCGCAATCCTGAAGTCTGAAACGGAGACCTGCTGTCAAACGGCACCATGTTTTTATTCACTGTAATATCGGCAAGGACCAGTGTGTTTTCAACTTTTCTGCCAGTGAGGTCAGGAAATTTATTTCTGAGGTCGATCAGCATCAGGTGGTTATCAGTACCTCCTGAGATAATATTGTATCCTTTGGACACAAAAGCTTCAGACATTGCGGCAGCATTTTTCTTAACCTGAAGGATATATTCAAAGAAACCATCTGTAAGCGCTTCACCAAAAGCTACTGCCTTGGAAGCAATAACATGTTCCAGCGGTCCACCCTGTGTTCCAGGGAATACAGCAGAGTTGATCACCTGTGACATCTTTTTCACAACACCTTTCGGAGTAGTCAAACCCCATGGGTTATCAAAATCTTTACCAATCAGTATCAGGCCACCACGAGGGCCACGAAGCGTCTTATGAGTGGTGGTGGTTACCACATGGCAATGCGGAATTGGGTCATTCAGAATGCCCTTGGCAATTAACCCGGCGGGATGTGCAATGTCGGCAAGCAAAATGGCACCAACCTTATCGGCAATGCTGCGCATCCTTTCGAAGTCCCAATCGCGGGAATAGGCTGAAGCACCTGCCAGGATAAGCTTTGGTTTCTCCCTCAGAGCAATCTCTTCCATCTTGTCATAGTTGATCACACCTGTTTCTTTGTCCACTTCGTATGCAACAGGATTGTATAATATTCCTGAAATATTCACAGGTGAACCATGTGAAAGGTGACCACCATGAGAAAGGTCAAGCCCCATGAACTTATCTCCAGGCTTTAAGCAGGCAAGGAAAACAGCCATGTTGGCCTGAGCGCCGGAATGCGGTTGCACATTGGCAAACTCCGCCCCAAAAAGCTCACAAGCCCTGTCGATGGCCAACTGCTCTGTTTCATCAACGAACTGACATCCGCCATAATATCTCTTTCCCGGATAACCCTCAGCATATTTATTGGTCATCACCGACCCCATGGCCTCAAGAACCTGGTCACTGACAAAATTCTCTGATGCGATCAACTCAATGCCATTGATCTGCCTTTCTTTCTCCTTCCGGATAATTTCAAAAACCTGTGTGTCTCTTTCCATAAAAGCTATATTTATAGTAATTAATATTCCCGGTTGATCCCTACAAAATTACTTGAAAATTTTGAGAACAGGAATATTCAAACATAATTTTGCAAAACATCGTATGAATAAATAGTTTCAGGACATATAACTTATGCACAATGATTCTCGCAGTTGCGAGTTATTATTAGTAATAACAAATGGACATCCGCCAACTCAAATATCTTATTACTTTGATAACACTTCCCGGATTGTTATCCGGACAGGATGACAGCTATTTGCGTTGCATTGAGGCCAATACGACAAATAATCAAACCATCCTCCACTGGGTGCCACCGGTGGATGAAAACGATTTTGTTTCTTACACGATTTATTTTAAACCAACCACTCCCGGTACTTTTACAGATCTTACCAACATTGATGATTATGATGTGAACAGTTTCATTCACACCTATGTCAACGGTTCTGCGTCAGATTTTGAATACTACCTGGAAACCGCTACTTCTTCAAGTGGTGTGATCTCAGACACACTAAAAGTCATGGATCTTTCCATCCAGGATCCCGGTACAGGGACTATCCTGTTATCCTGGACACAGCAACACCAGCCGGAGATCCCAAGCTGGGAGGGCATTTACAATATCTGGATAGAATTCCCTCCTGGGAACTGGCAACAAATTGGCTCCACATCTGAACTTCATTATGAATATGAAGTCAGTATCTGCAATGACAGCCTGACATTCTATGTAGGGTCGCCCGATGGATCCGGCTGTTCATCTGCATCTGTGATGAAGGGTGGAAGATTTACTGATATCACCAAGCCTCCCATGCCCGTGATAGATTCCGTGAGCGTTAATCCGATCACCAACAGGGCTGTTGTTGGATGGGAACCCAATCCCGCCCCCGATACCGAAGGCTACCTGGTATATCGCTACATCAACAATAACTGGATCATTATCGATACCGTTTGGGGGAGGTTCAACACCACATATTCAGATGGAACATCATACCCATGCAGTAAATCCGAATCCTATGCCCTCGCTGCCTTCGACAGTTGCAGCAACAAAAGCCTCGGCACCTTCCTGGAACCGCAAAACACCCTTATTATTGAATCCTACGATTATAATCCATGCGATCTGACATTGGGCCTTTCCTGGAATGCATACCAGAATATGCAAGGCGATCTTAGCGGTTACAGGATCCTCTCAAGCAGGGATGGCGGACCTTTCATAATAGCAGGTACCACAGCATCGGGCACCACGAACTTCACTGTCCAGGGACTTCTGCCAGAGTCTGATTACCGCTTCCTTATCCGGGCGTATAATTCAGCAAGCCAGGTCACCTCTTCAACCTGTTTCCTGGAAATATACACACGTCGTTATAATCAACCTGCTTTCAATTACCTGGTCAATGCCAGTGTTGTAGACAACTCCTACTTACAACTCACTTGTTTTGTTGACACTTCTGCCAGCATCAGCAGCCTGCAGTTGCGGCGTTATGATGAAGTCAGCAGCCAATTCGTCGATGTGGGCACGATCGAACCGGTGGAATCAGACATCTGCATTTACGATGACCTGACAGTATTTCCACAGCAGCAGAGCTACACTTACGACATCCTGGTGGTGGACAGTTGTGGCAAACGTATCCTGCAATCCAATTCCTTCAGCACCATTCATCTTACTGCCAAACTCCTGGGCACCGACAGGGTGCAACTCGAATGGACTCCCGTGGAAGGTCTTGCAGGAGGTGTCAGCGGTTATGAATTATACCGCAGGACGGATGGACAAACTGGGGATGTTCCCCTTATCATCCTGCCTGGATATACTACAAGTTATGAAGACAATATCGCTGCCCTCCTTAACAACAGCGACCAGTTCACTTATCTGGTGGCAGCCCGGGAAGGCAACGGCAATCCCTGGGGCTTTCACGAGAAGGTCTGGTCGAATGAAGCCATGGCAGAAGACATACCGAAACTCTTCTTTCCAAATGCTTTCCGCCCCGGGGGCATCAATCGTGTGTTTAAGCCTGTGGGGATATTCATCAACCAGCAGGAATACCACCTGAGGATATACAACCGCTGGGGCAAGGAAGTGTTTGAGTCGGAGGCCTTTTCCAGGGGCTGGGACGGCACATACGAAGGGAACCCGGCGCCGGCAGGAGTATATGTTTACGTTGTCACATACCTCGATGCCAAAGACCGGTCATTTGAGGAGAAGGGGACATTTGTTCTGGTGCGCTAAGGATCAAAGCAGAACCTTCAATTGACAGCACCTCAAAAACTTTCTATTTGTTACCAACTATGGCAAAAAGGCAGTAAGCGACGATCGCATGGTATCTCTCGATATAAGCTTACCGAAGACCAAACAAAGCATTTGATTCCAGCAGGTAAAGAATCTTACATACTTATTTCCATTATGCTTATTCACGATTCTGTCAAAGACCCTACAAGGTATAAAATCTGTAAGCTGAGCGAAGATATATTTGCCTTGATTCATGGATTAATGCTTTTTAAACTGCAAAAATCCACATTTTCAATTCAAATCGTCACGCTACAAAAAAGCTCTAAAAGTGCGATGAACAAAGAATTTCAAAGAACGATTAAATATTTTTAGTACCCACTAATGGTTATGAC
>JAGYLD010000126.1 GCA_018401355.1 Bacteroidales bacterium | reverse complement strand
ATAAACGTATGTATGGACAGGATCCTGGACATTAGATGTATCGCTATCACCAAAATCCCAGTGCCAGGAATCGACCACCCCGCTGGTAAGGTCTGTAAACTGTACCTGTAAAGGTGCTGACCCCATGGTTGGGTTGCCTTCAAAATCAGCAACAGGAGGATCATAATCCACAGTGATGTAATCTGTTTTCTGCATGGCATCATCACCACCGGGACCGGAAACTGTGAGTTCAACCGTATATGTGCCCGGATTGGTATAAGTGTATAGCGGATTCTGCTGGCTGGAAGTCCCGCCATCACCAAAATCCCATTCCCATGTATTTACAGTGTCGGTGGAAAGGTCAGTGAACTGCACTTCCAACGGGGCAAGTCCGCTGAGTGGTTCACCTACAAAATCGCAGACAGGTTCAGGGTAGTAAACATAAACATAAGACGCTTTGGTGATGCTGTCGCTGCCACCCGGTCCTGAAACAGTGAGTGAAACCGGATAATATCCGGGTACAAGATATTCATGGGAGGGATTCTGCTCTGTAGAAGTGCCACCATCCCCAAATTCCCATTGCCAGGTGTTCACGCTATCCACAGACTGGTCCGTAAAATTCACCGTATGCGGAACCGGACCATAAGTTGGGGCGCCTATAAACTCAGCAACCGGTGTCTGGACGAAATGGCAGTTCGACGTGTCAACACATCCCATAAATGTGATCTCAACCATATACGAACCGGTCATTTCAGGATCAAACACATTGGAGTTGGCGCCTGCTACAGGGGTCATCAAAGAGCAATCGATCCATTGGTACGTATCATAGTCCGGAACAGCCGTAAGGATAGTATTACTTAGGGTAACCGCAGTATCAATGCTCACAGTGGTCACATGATACCAGCAAAGCGTATCGCAATTGATCCCTTCCAGGTAATCGCCGGGAGTTGTGCGCCATGCACACTCAAGGAATATACTGTCGGAAGGGCAAAGCTGAACTGTATCATAGGTAACAACAGGGGATGTTTTCAGGAAGATATGGTCACCGCTGGAGGAGCTGAAATTGCCAACCCAGATGTCGGGCATGAGGTCGTTGTTCATGTCCCCCACAGCAATACCATGAGAGTATATGTTACTGCTGTTTTCAAAACAAAGGTCGTATTCCCCCAACCCGTTATTCGTCCATACCTGTATACCATTAGAACCATAGGAACCAATAATGACATCGTAATCACAATCATAGTCAATATCTACCAGCTCAATGGCTTTTCCGTAATTATCGTTCTGTATGGCAAAGCCCTGGGAGAACATAGCACTGCCATTATTCAGCCAAACCTGGGATGGGCTCTGCCAATTAGAGACTACTACATCATTGTCGCCATCCCCATCCACATCAGCGGATTGAGCCCCATAAGAGTATGCCGAACCCAGGGCCTGGTTAGTATTTGAAAAAACACCACTGCCATCATTGAGGTAAACCGTATTGGCGGATCCGTTGGTTCGTGAAATATATGCATCAGGATAACCATCACCATCGAAATCGGCCACAGCAGCCTGGGTGCAATTGCCTCCGGAGAGCACCTGATTGGTATTCACAAAAGTCCCTGTACCATCGTTGAGCCATACCTGGCTGCCACTGCCACTATAGGCTGGAAGGAACATATCGGGAGCACCATCTCCGTTCAGGTCGGTGATCGCAATTTGCCTTGTCGCAATGTTCGAAGCAATGTTTTCCTGTGCCAGCGTGAAATTGCCGCTGCCATCATTGGTCCAGACCTTTGCCCCACCCTCATTGGAATAAAAAGCGGAAACAACAATATCGTTGTCACCATCCATGTCGACATCCACAAGGTAAGCCCCAAACCAGGATTCTCCCGAACCATAGGATTGCAGGAAAGTAAAGTTTCCTGTTCCGTCGTTGGTATAGATCTCCATATCATCATAGGCATCGATCACAACCGCGTCAAGGTCACCGTCGCCGTCGATATCTCCGAGACCAATACCAAATGTTTCACTGTCAACCCCCGGACCGGGATTCTGCCCTGTATCGTAATAATCGCAACATGGGGACTGGGCCATGAGGCTTAAAGCAATAAAAGGAAACAACATCAAGAGAAAAAGAAAGTTATTTTTCATGACTGGGATATTTGGTTGATTCATATTTATTCTGGAAAGATAAGAAAATTTCTCAATCACCCAGTGATCCGATCTTAACAAAAACATCTGATCAAAGATCCGACAGAAACTGAGTGAGGATCGGATCATTTGAAACGTTTATGCAATTTTTCATAACTTGGCTATATTATTATATAACTTTAACAAGTAAATAGTCAGAAATGAAAAATATTTTAAGAATGCTGCCAATGTTCATTTTATTAGGATCCCTGATAACCTTTACATTTGGCAGGTCATTCTCTCAGGATATTTCAGAGGAAGCTGCTGAAGCACCTATCCAATCCACTGATCATATATCTTTCACTATTGACAGCTTACTATTGTCGATAAAAAATGATCAGGATGAAGAAAAAATTGCCACCCTCATGGAACTCAGCAGGGAATACAGTCTGCGAGACCCCAATATCAGCCTCCGTCTTGTTACAGAAGCTCACAAATTAGCCACTGAAACGGAAGATTTTCTGCTAATCTCAAAAACCCTCAACGGATTGTCTATTATCAACTACTACCTGGGAAACAACAAAGCAGCCATGGAATATTTGTTTGAAGGCATTGAATCCGTTAAAGATATTCTTGAGGAATACCCTGACAGTGCTGAGTTCCGGACCAGGCTCCATACAATGTACAACAATGCCGGAAACTTATATCAGTCGATGGGAGAGGTGGGAAAATCCCTTGAAATGTTCCAGGAATGCCTGCGGATGCTTGAAGCACAACGGCAAAAATTTCCGGGGGATACATCCATAGAAGATTCATATATCAAGGCTTTAAACAATCTCATCGTACTATACTGGGATATGGGTGAAATTGAGAAAGCGAAAAGCTATCTCAGCGAGGCCCTTGATTTAAGCAGAAAATCAAACAGCAATGAGTTGATGTATCTTTCGCTGAATAACCAGGGATTGATACAATTGGAAGAGGAAGATTACGAAGAAGCTCTGCAGACTTTCCTGGAGATAAAAGAAATTCATCAGAACCTGAACGACAGCATGGGGATCAGCGGCAATTACAACAATATGGGTTTTGCATTGTTTAAACTGGGCCGTCACCGGGAAGCACTGGCCAATTATCTTGCTTCTCTGAAAATAGCCGATCGTCTCGGCTATTCCATTGGATACGCCAATACCTGTGCAAATATTGCCGAAATATACCTGGAACTGGAAAAAGCCGACAGCGCCCTCCATTTTTCCGGATTGGGTATTCAGGAGTCGAAGCTCTCAGGGAATAAATCCTATCTGTTGAAAAACTATGAAAAGCTATACCAGATTTATGAACATACCCGCCAGTATGATTCTGCACTGGCAGCTTATAAAAATTTTATTGCTGTAAAAGACAGCATCTTCAATGAGGAAAAATCCCGGCAGATTGCCGAAATGGAAGCCCGTTTTGAAACCGAAAAAAAGGAAAAAGAAAACCGCATACTCCGGCAAGACCTGGAAATACAAGATCGCACGATTTTATTGTTTATCGTTAGCACAGTAGCCCTTTTTCTTATTGCCATCCTGCTCTATTATTTCTATCGTTTAAAGAACAAAACACTGAAACAGAAAACATTGTTGTTTGAAAAAGAAAACAAACTCCGCAAACTTGAAAAAGCCCGGCTGGAAGACCAGCTCTTTGCCGAGCAGGAAATCAACAAACTGCAAACCGAAAAACTGGAACAAAAAAACAGGGAACTTTCATCCAGGATTTTACATGCCATTAACAAGAATGAAGCGATGACCAATATCATCAATGAGCTGGAGAAAATAAAGGAAAAACAACCCGAAGGTTTTAATCAGTGTTTTGTTAAGGTAAACAAGATTGTTAAGGATAATATTACCATTGATAAAGACTGGCAACAGTTTAAATTGCATTTTGAAGAAGTCAATCCCGGTTTCTTTCAAAATTTGCAGCAAAAATATCCTCAGTTAAGCCAGAATGAACTTAAGCTTTGTGCATATTACCGCATCAAGCTGGGCACAAAAGAAATAGCCAAAATGCTGAATGTTACCCCTTCTGCCGTGCAAAAAAGCCGGCACCGCTTACGGAAAAAAATGGATATCCCTTCCGAAACAGAGATGCCTGACTTTATGAGCAGGTTTTAAACCCAGTGACCCGATCACTTGAGAAGTTCGCTTGATCAATGAACCAACAGTTTCCGAGTGATCGGTTCACTTGAAGAAGAAACGTATGCTCAGTGAACCGATCACTTGAAAAGGACGTATGATCAAGGAAACAGCAGATGCTGAGTGATCGGGTCACTTCGCAGCTTGCCGGTGATCCGATTACCTGGGAATGACATTTGATCAATGAACGGCAGGTTCCGAGTGATCGGTTCACTTGAGCTCGAAACGTGTTATGACTGTAAATGCTTAATTATATTGTTTTTACAACTATCAAAATCCTCAAATATGTTTGTCAACCTTTGCATTTCCTGCTCATAGATTTTTCTTTTCTCCTTGAGTTTTGATTCAAATTCTTCCAGCTTGAATACTTTATCATAAGAACTGAGTTTTTTGTTGATAAGGTCAAAGTCAATCCTTACATTATTCAATAGTAATTCATTCAGATCATACACATCACGGGCTTTGTATCTTGTCAGGATCGCTCTGATTTTCTCGGCAAGGATTTCCTCAGTATTAAGGGCTAAAATAAAATAATTCGGTAAGTCGTGGTATAAAGGCCGGATAATCTTTTTTACAGGTTCTCTGTAAATGTCATTTTCCCGGAAATCGAAGCTTATCTTGCACCTTGTTTGATCACTGTCATTATATAAAATTCCCTTTATGCGGATTTTGAAATTCATTCCAAAACGGGTTTCATGATAATCAATGATCTTTTCTTCAAAAACATCTTCAATGTATGATATGATTTTATTGGATTTAAGATCATAATAATTAAAATCCAGGTCATCAGAGAATCTCTTTATTCCATAGCATTTTTGCAGACAGGTTCCTCCTTTAAAATATATGGTATTGAAGTTCTCATAAAGCCTTGACAGAAGAAAATGCTGATGGTAATCGAGTTCTAACTGGCCCAGGTTATATCCTGTTTTTACTTTATAGGCTTGCAGTTCATATCTTTCCATAACTACAGGTTTTCATTTATAATAAGCTTCCATCTTCTATCCCTTGTTCCGCTCGCTCCAAGGTTAATATTCAAGCGGTCGTATTTGTTGTTGATCTCAACATCACTTATCGAAACACCATTCCGCTCCAAAAGGTAACCTACTCTCTTATTTAAAACAGCCGAATGAATTTTTTTGAGGTATAAAGTAAGCTTTTCTGTATTTATTTCCTTTTTATTTTCATTGATGAATGAATTAATCTCCGATATGTATACTTTGGAACTAAAGTAAGTGCAATCGATAATTGTTTTTTCAATATTTGAAATAAAAACATCGGTCTTACTAATCCTGTGCTTTTCATAGCCAAAGAAAATGTCATTCCTTACTTTATGAAAAGTAATTTTCGTGTTTTTAATTATTTGATCTTTCAAAACATTTTTAGTAACCAGGTCGAGGTTGTTGAAACGTTGGGTTGTGCTTCCGTAATACTCCAGGGCAGCATGCAGGCCAATATAGGTTTCTTTGAATAGTTTTTGAAACAAAAATATATTTTCGATTTCTTTCAGTGAATAGTATTTGTTCTTCAGCCGAAATAGTTTCTTCTGATTTACCAGCCTTGTGAGGATGCTTTTCACAACTTCTTTTTTCTGACCTGTAATTTTTATTACATCGTTCAGTGTGAAAATTTCCAGGTTGAATTTTTCCAATTCCCGGTATAAAGTAAAAAAGTCCATAGCAAAATAAAATATTTTTATCAAAGATACAAAACTTTCATTAACCATGAGTTAACTTATTTGTTTATTTTCATTCATCGAATGAGGATAGAGGATCGGGTCTTGGCCAGTGAACCGATCACTTGGAAATGACATTTGATCAAGGAACGACAGGTTCTGAGTAATCGGACCACTTTGCCACCAACGGTTTGCTTGAGCTTAACAGTGAACCGATCACCTGGAAAAGACACTTGATCGATGAAACGGCGGATGCTGAGTGATCGGGTCACTTTACCACTACAATTTACCAGTGATCCGATTACTTGGAAATGACATTTGATCAAGGAACGGCAGGTTCTG
>JAGYLD010000125.1 GCA_018401355.1 Bacteroidales bacterium | reverse complement strand
TTACCGGAATGGAGTTAAAGAAAAGGACGGGGGTAAACTGGATCGCCGACTTCAGGGATCCCTGGACGGATATCTTTTATTATGATGCCTTTTATCACACGGCTTTGGCTGAAAAGATCGACCGGAGGTTGGAAAGGGAAGTGGTTGAAGGGTGTCACCGGCTTACCATTGTAAGTCAGTCGCTTAAGGACCTCATGAAAACAAAATCAGATAAGATTTGTCCCGGAAAGATCTTTGTCCTGCCCAATGGGTTTGATGAAGAAGATTTTAAATTGTCTTCGGATCCACCGGAGGATATCTTCCTGGCCACCTTTACAGGTTCCCTTGCCAATGATGCCCGAAAAATGAATGCTTTTGTTGAAGCAGTGAAGGAGGTGAATAAAAAATATCCTGAGGTTCCGATGCAGTTTCGCTTTGTCGGAAACATCGATGTTACTGTGGATGAAGTATTCCATAAAAACGGATTAGAGAACCTTCTTGTAAAGGTTCCCTATGTGCCTCATCTGGAGTCGGTAAAATATCTGAGGAATAGCACGGCTGTTTTCTTTTTCATACGAAGGAGTGAAAAAAACAAAGGCATTGTATCCGGAAAAATCTTTGAATACCTGGGTTCAGGAAAACCGGTCATATGTATAGGACCGGAAGACGGCGATGCCTCAAAGATGCTCAGAGAATGTGATGCTGGCCGTGCCATTGATTACGAAAACAAAGATGGTATTGTGGATTACCTGTCAATATTGATCCATCAGTGGAAAAAGAATCCCAACCTTGATAATTACAGCGAAAAAAGGATGACTTATTCAAGAAAAAACCTTACCCATGAGCTGGTTAAGATCATGGAGAAGATATCCTGATATTCAATAATAATTTTCTTGTTTCTTCAGGTCCGATGTTGAACAATGCATCAAGTATGGTGAGGTTTGGGATAAATTCTCCGTATAATTGCCGATATTCAGGATGTGCAAATTCCTGCCAGATGAGCTGGATCCCTTTTTTATTAAACATTATTTCATCCAGGTACCTTTTTGACCCTTCGCCTTTTCCTGAAATGTACTTTTCTGCATTTACCGATAACAGCAGATTGATGATTTTTTGAAGTGTATCTTCTGTTTTCTCTGAAAGTAATTCTGATGATGCAATTATTTTAGTTTTTAATTGCATTAGCTCTGCGACAAACTGGATCAATTCATGATTGAGTGCATAAAGCAACTCATGGTCTTTTGATAGGATTTTTTCTAATCCGGGAAAAACCTGATCAAAAAAAGCTGCTTTGGAATAATTCACCTGGATGCTGCGCAGGATCTTTGAAATTCCTGCCTGATTGTTGATCTTTGCCTCATTAAACAATGGAAGATCTCCTTTTCCTATGACCGGGATGGTTAGCCAGTTAGAGCCCTGGTTTGTTTTGATCAGAACCCTGTTCCCAAAAGATTTGCCCCTGGGGAATTGCACATCATCAAACAAAATAAACACATCACTATGCACCATCTTGTGAAAATACCCCAGCCAGGGTATGAAGTTTGGTTGGTGGATGGCAACGGTTGTTTTTTGTTCCATAAGGATCTACTGGAATTTTTTCATGAGTTTGGCAAACATTTCTTTTTCTTCGATGCGGTCATCATAGCTTCTTACCGGAAATTTCTGAGGTATACCCGGCCTCTTGGTCATATCAATGCCTGATATTTTTTTAATTCTATCGTGGATGAGGTCTGCAGACTCATTGGGCGTGGCTGTTGCATTTTTATAATGCACCCTGATGATCCTGTCTGCATCTGCTTCTTTTATTTCCTGCTCATAAAGCTTCCTGAGAAAAACAACTTGTGCAGCCACTTGCTCTTCTGCTGAAAGGCTTTTAATTTCAGGATATTCATAAGGTATTGTGCTCCACCAGATGGACGGATCTTCGTAAAACTTTTTTCGTGCATCCATGATGGAAATAGCCACATCCAAAGGATCTCTTTCAATATAGACAAAAAAGGATTTTTTAAGAAGTTCCAAATGCTTTTTTATGTGATATGCTCCAAAGATATTTTTACATATCCAACCATTGCCAAAAGCCTGATGAATATTCAGGACAGCTTTTTTCAATCCTTTCCAGTCAATTGTTTTTTCCATCTCTTTTGACTGAAGGATCTCCTTAATACCATCCTTCTTCAACCAGTAGCGCCAGAAATATCCGAATTCATGCAGGTCATCCAGCCTGGTGGTCGTGGCATAATTGGATTCAAAGTTTGGTGCAGACTGGTTTCCCAGGATAATTTTGGATAGTTTGATGCCGGTAACCGGTGCAAGCCAGAAACGTGCCATGAAATTGTTGATAAATCCAATCTCAAAGGAATGGGCGATCAACTGTGCCATGAAAGTTGTCCCTGACCTGGGCAATCCAAATACAAAAATGGTCGGATGTTCTTCCGGAAGCTCCTTATATCTTTCTTTTTCATCTGCCTGCAGAAGCGTATTGATCTGTTTCAGAAACCCTTCTTCAGTTTCATCTTTGTAATATCCTTCCCGGCGCTTCCTGTTGAAATCCTGTAAGCTTTCCTTTCCCATAACTCAATTTTATATGATCCAGCGGATCACTTCAAAGGTTTCGGCATAAGTGGTTTTGATCTGTACCCCTCTTGTCCTGGCCCAGCTAAAAATGAACTCCTTGTTCAGGTAAGACCTTTTCATCTGCGATTCATAGGCTTCCAGGGCATGGACCTTTTTGTCAATATGTTTTTTATCCAGTTTTACAAAAGCCTGGGTGTTGAAGTTGATGTTGTTCCAGGGCAACTCGTATGCCAAAATGGAGACCTCTTTGAAAGCACGCATGCATTCCATGGCTACCGTGTAATGATCCTGGTGCAGGTCGTTGGGGGATGGCATAAAAACCAGGTCCGGCCTGAGATCTTTCTTCATCTGAACCATGTCTTCCAGTACATTCTGCCGCTCATAGTTGAGCTTTCTTACGGTATATGGCTTGATGATCAGGTGGTCTTCCGGTATGCCCAGCCTGTTGGTTGCTTCCCTGACTTCAAGCTCCAGCGTATTGTCAGGCATGCCATGCGGGAGGGATTCCTTGGCGGAGGAAAAGGCAGCATAATACACATCCTTGCCTTCCTCACGGAACTTTGCGATGGTACCACCGCAACCAAGCTCACCATCATCGGTATGCGGGGCAAGAACCAAAACCTTGTTTTTTGTAATTTCCATATCTTAAATTCTTGTAATGTTCAGCTTAGTCAATACGGGAATCTATCTTTAACAAGAGGTTGTTGATGAAATTTGAGATTTTGTATTCCTGGTTAAAAACTTTGTATAGCTCAAACAACACCGGATATTCCTCTTCTCCTTTTCCATGCTTCTGAAGTATTTCAACAAAAATGTTGACTGCGATCTTACCCTCCAGAACGACCTTATCGGAAATATCTTCAATAAAAAAACCTTTCCCGATAAGCAATCCCAGTGTACGGTTGCGGCTGAGGTCATTCAAGGCGGTAAGGCTGAAATCACCATAGCCACAATATTTGTAAAGCGTATTTTCCTGGCCTCCCAATAAAACCAGTGCTTTACGCATTTCTGCAAAGGCTTTGGTCAGGACCAGAAAACGGAGGTTGGCACTGTTGAAATGGGCGTCCACTATTCCCAGCACGATGGCATAAATGTTCTTCAGGATGCTTAGGATCTCCACTCCTTTGACATCCGTTGTGAAATCAAGGTATATTTTTGATTCATTAAACAAATGTGCCATAGATGGAAAAAGATTTTCATCGGACGCAGCAAACGTGAAAGCCGTTGGTGCGGAGTCGAGTATCTCCCTTGCGAAAGTCGGGCCTTTCATTGAGCAAACAGGGTTTGGGATCATATCATCCAGACATTCCGTAATGGTCATGTTGTCTCTGCCAAAACCCTTGGCAAGATTAATGATGATGGATCCTGGAGAAAGATTTTCTTTGTGCTCATTGACAAATTCCACGATAACCGTTGAAGGAATAGCCAGAAAAATGATGTCGGCTCCCTGAAGGCAATTGTGATCGGTTGTTGCTTTGAGTTTTTTACTGAGCTTGAGGTTTGGAAAATACTTCTGGTTGATGTGCTTGCTGTTGATAGATTTTGCTACATCTGGCTCGATGGTAATGAGTTTCACTTTGTTTCCATTGCCGGATGCCAGCCTGTTACCCAAAGCTGTTCCGATCATTCCTGCTCCGACAAAACACAAACTTTCCATACTATTTCCTGAATTATTCATTGTCATCCTTGCTGTTCAATACCCTTCTGATATTTTTTTTCCACCTTCCCGGGTTTCTCCAGCTATGCCAGAAACTGCTGATTCTTTCCAACTCAATTTTATCGTAAAATCCAATCAGGTATAACAACACCGGGAATGAGCTCAAAAGTATGACTTTTAAGAATAACCTCAAAATGAGGGTGTAGTCATTTATGAAATAATAGACGGTTAACAGGAAAAACCCTGTAAGAAGGATCTTCAATATTTTAATGATTTCATACCTGACCTGAAAATACTTTTGTGAGAAATAATTGCTCATCAACACCCCGATGAATGTTGCTATGGCTGAAGCGAGTGCGGAACCATAAATTCCCAGGTAAGGGATGAGAGCAAAGTTAAAGGCAATGTTCAGGATGGCTGCGGTCATAATACTGTAGGCCACAAGATGGGTTTTCTTTGCCTTGTGCAACCCCATCATCACCACGTATTGCCAGCCTTTTATAAGGAAAGTAAAAGCAATGATGGGAACTACTTTATATGCAGGCCAGTATTCAGGACGGGAAGTAAAGAATTCAATGACTTCCCTTGAGAAGAAGGAAATACCGAGCACGGCAATCATCAGGACATAAGTGAGATAAGTTAGGATCTTCGAGAAAAACCTTTTGGCTTCTGGTTTATCGAACATCTTGTAGGCGGTTGGGACGAACCCCAGGGAGAAAGCCTGCAATACGATCAGGTTGATGACACCGGCAATCTTATAACCAACGGTGTAAATACCTACTTCTGAAAGGTTAAGCAGGTTTTTGATGATGAAACGGTCGGCAAAGGAAAGGATCATCACCGACATGGTGGCAAAGATTAGCGGGAAGCCAAAGCGGAACAGCTCCCTGAAAGTGCTGAAATCATATTTGAAGTTGACCCTTTTCAGAATGAACGGCAGCGACATGACCAGCATGATAAAATTACCTGAAGCCATGCCAATCATAATCCCCTCAACACCCAGGTGCAGGTAAGCCACAAAATAAATATTCAGTCCCAGTACAACGGATAGTTTCACCAGTATGATCGTGATGAACAGCCAGGATTTCTCTGCCATCCTGATAAGGTCGAAGGTGACATGATTGGGCAGGTCCAGGGCTACTGCTATGACAAGAATGAAGAAGTACGAAGAAAAATCTCCTGAGTTAAAATACAAATCAGAGAAAAAACCGGTGAAGGGCAACAATAACAAGCAGATCAGCAAAGAGAAGATGATGGTGGACAGGTAGGTAGTATAAACAACCGTTTTGTTTTTGTCTTCATCCTTCTCCGTTGCAATCCATCGCATCATCGCTGATGAGAGCCTGAACCCAAGCATGCCCACCATGATCTGTGATGTGGCTTCCAGAAGAGACAACATTCCGTATTGCTCGGTGGTCAGGTATTGGGTATACAAAGGCAGCAATACCAGTCCGATGATCTTGGTCCCAAGCCTGCCAAGGCCATAAATGATCGAATGTTTGAGGGTATTACGCAGCCTGTTAAGCATACATTATTGGTGAATAGCTATGATAACGCAAATGTATCAAATTTATTGATGACCTCTTTTCCTGTCATGCTGCTGGCTCCATGTTCTTTGGGCTTGGAGATGATCCTTTCGTACAAACCTGTAACACCCGGGTAAAGATCTTCATCGAAAAAACTGTTGTGCCAGAGGAGTGTGAACAATCCGTTGAATTTTTTTATCTCATTGAGAAGCTTATCAATGGCTTCTTCTGCTTTTGCAATGTCCATCTTTCTGTAATGTAGCAGGGTGGCATCCATGACGGTGAGCGGTATTTCCCAGGTATTAAAAGGCTTCTCATGCTTAAAATCATAAAGCTTGAAGGGAAGACAGTAGGCATTCCTGAAACCTTCCTGCTCGGCAAACCCAAGGGTGGCATCGTACAGTATGTTGTTTTCTTCATGAATGCTGGAAGTCATGGGATATTCGTAAACAAGCCGGTGCTGTCTTAATCCAAAGGTTTCATTGCCGCTGACCTCCTGGAATTTTTTTTTCAGTCCCACCATATGGTTGGTTTCTGTGGCAGACCTGACGGTTCCATGGATACCGGTTTCACACCCTTCATCCTGAATCCAGCGTATCAACTCCCGGATCTTTTTATCC
>JAGYLD010000124.1 GCA_018401355.1 Bacteroidales bacterium | reverse complement strand
GGGTAGGCATGTTATTGACTTCACCTGCCGGCAATGATCTTCCATTTGATGAAGTCCTTTGTGAGCAGGGAAGAAATTTCAGCAATAAGATTTGGAATGCACTCAGGCTGATTAAAAGCTGGGAAGTAGACTCCGAAATAAAACAACCTGCCCATACCAAAACGTCAGTAGACTGGTTTGATGCAAGATTCAACCAAACCATGGGGGTACTCGAGGATCAATATTCAAAATACAGGATTTCAGATGCATTAATGCTGGTTTATAAACTGATCTGGGATGATTTTTGTTCCTGGTTCCTGGAAATGATAAAACCAGATTATGGACAACCCATCGACAGGGAAACGTATGAATCGGCTGTGAATTATTTTGAGAAGCTAATGCAAATTCTACACCCGTTTATGCCTTTTATTACGGAAGAGATCTGGCAATTATTGAAGAAAAGGGAAAAGGAAGAGTCGGTCATGATTTCATTGGCTCCTGTGTCAGAAAAATACAATAAGAACATCCTGGATAATTTTGAGTTTGCTCGTGAGGTTGTTATTGCTATTCGCAATATACGGAAAGAGAAAAATATTCCAAACAAAGACAAGCTTCAGCTTAAAGTTAAGCTGAATGAAGAAATGGGATCTGATCAGCTATTTGATCCGGTTGTTCAACGCTTATGCAATCTTGAACCTATACAATACATCCCCGAAAAGGAAGAGGGGGCTCTGTCATTCCTGATCAAATCCAATGAGTATTTTATTCCTGTTTCAGGTTCTATTGATATTGCAGAAGAGATCAGAAGATTAACCCAGGAGCTAGAATATTCAAAGGGATTCCTGAAGTCGGTTATGAAGAAGCTTGACAATGATAAGTTCGTCAACAATGCACCTTCAGAAGTTGTGGAACTGGAAAGGAAAAAGAAAAATGATACTGAAGAAAGGATTCGTGTCATAGAAGATCAGATAGGAACTCTGAAAGCGCAGAAATAAGATTTTGATAAAAAACATGGGTTGATACTTGCATTCTCTCCTTCATTGTTATATTTTTACAATCCAAATCTTATAATAATCTTTTTAGTACGCTAACTGAAGAACGATCCTTTGCGGTTTGTCCGCAGCACCTGTTGAATTGAAATATGATAAAAGTTAAATGAGTGCTATTTACAGTACTCCATAAGAATTGATGTATGCTTCGACCAAGACCAAACTGGATTAGGCGATTTTTTCTAAAAGCCATTCTATTATTTATCTTCTTCGCAACTTTCAATGTCAGGACGGTTCAATCTGAAGAACCCAGTGTAGTTAACGACCGTATAGAAAAGAGAAGCCAGACTTCAACCCTGGCTTACCTTACTGGTATTGCAGGTATTCTTATTTCACTCGGTGTGGGGTACAGACTCAGGAGGGTTTATGATACCCGTAAAGATGAACTTGCTGGTTAAGCCAGATTGTCATTGAGTGAAGACATATTGAATGAGATTGGCACCCATTTGTAGTGCTTTGGTTCTCGTTTCTTTTGAATTCCCGTGAACCGAGGGATTTTCCCATCCGTCGCCTAAATCTGACTCATAAGAATAAAAACATATAAGCCTGCCTTCATGAATAATCCCAAAACCCTGTGGTGCTTTGTTGTCGTGTTCATGAATTTTTGGGAGTCCATTCGGGAAATCATAATTCTGATGATAAACGGGATGGTCAAAGGGCAATTCAAGAAATTCATATTCAGGAAATACTTTTTTCATCTGAGGCCGGATGTATTGATCCAGGCCGTAATTGTCGTCAATGTGCAGGAATCCGCCTGCCAGCATATAGTTTCTCAGGTTCATTGCTTCTTCATCAGAAAAGATCACATTTCCATGACCTGTCAGATGAACAAAAGGGAAATTAAATATTTCTTTGCTTCCGGCTTCCACGGTTGCATAATCAGGTTCAAGGTCGGTGCCCAATTGATCATTACAAAATGCAATGAGATTTGGCAGTGAAGTGGGATTGGCATACCAATCCCCCCCACCATTGTATTTTAGCAAGCCTAACTGCAGGCCACTTTGGGCTAAAAGGCTTGAAGCAAGAAGAATAGAAATAATTATGAGGATGATTTTTTTCATTTGTTATTCAGAATGTTTATCCAGGAACAGGCCACTACTCCTGCAGTTTCAGTCCTTAAACGGCTCTTGCCAAGATTTATTGGAACAAAACCCCGGTCATTTGCTGCTGAAAATTCATCTTTGCTGAAATCACCTTCAGGCCCGATTAATATAAAAGCATTTTCTCCTGGTTGGTATAGTTCATTTAAAGTTTGAGTGATGTTGTCATCTATAAATGCTATGAACTTCTTTCCTTTGAAAGGTTTATTAATTATCATGTTAAAGGGTGCAATGTTCTCCAGGACAGGCTTATATGCCTTAACCGACTGTTTCATTGCAGCAATAATAAGTTTTTCAAGTCTTTCTGTTTTTATAGTTTTCCTTTCAGAGTGAAAACTAAAGAAAGGTATTATGGAGTCAATCCCAATTTCTGTTGCTTTTTCAAGGAACCACTCAAGGCGTCCTATGTTTTTAGTTGGTGCAATGGCAATAGATAAACAAAAATCTCTGCGCCCGTATTCCTGAAAGACCTCTTCTGTCTTTACAATACAGGCTTTATCATTATCATTTATTATGGAAGAACGAAATAAATTCCCTTTTCCGTCAGTGTGGTGAATTCTATCTCCAACAGATTTTCTTAAAACCCTGATGATGTGCTTTGATTCTTCCTTGTTAAAAATATATTCACTCCCTTCAATGTCAGGGGTATAAAATAATTGCATAAGGATTACCTCAAAATAATTTTTTCAATGTAGAGAGTGTTTTCTCCTGTTGCCTTCATTATGTACATGCCGGAAGGCAAATCTGTGAGGTCAATAGAATACAAAGTATTTTTTTCTGAAATGCCAATTCTTTTTGAGAATAAAAGTTGAGTTCCAACATTATAAAACTCAATGAGCAATGGCTCTATATCCTTTTGAAACTGAATGTTAATGTTTCCATTGCTTGGATTTGGATAGATGGCAAGCGTGTTGTTAGTATTTCCAACATCATTAACTGCAACTGAATTGTTTATCAGAATATTGTCTATGAAGAGGTTGTTTCCAAACTTCCCAACGGTTTCAAACTTTACTTTTATGTTTTGTTGTCCTGCCCATGGGGTAAGATCCAGAATGTTGCAATTTGCACCAAAACCTATCCCGCACCAATCTTCTTCTGACTGAGGTTCAAAAAATTCAGTATTGGGAGGGCTTGTAGCAAAAGAACCTTGTCCATCAGGATATCCAGTATAAATTGTTGTCCATGTTTCTCCGCAATTGTCAGAAATAGCAACAATAAGCGAGTCCACTTGTGAGGACCTTTGTGCGTAAGCATGGTCAAAAGCAAGACTGACATTCGTAAATCCTGAAAAGTCCATTGGTGGAGAGATTAACATATCATGTGGATAGAAAACATAATAATCAAATAGATTTATCCATGCAGCTTTGTTCCCTGGGGAGGTTCCAATAACATCATGTATTCCCCATGTGATATCTTTATCAGGATTTTCGATGGTCCATGCTCTGGCTTCGAATCCACTTTCAAAATCTTCTGAAAAAGGGATGTTGTATCCACCATTGTGGATATAACTTGATTTGGTTTCCGTGTCTTGGCCATTATTGTTTGATGCAGTGAGAGAAACAGTATATGAACCGGGTTGATTAAGCACTACAATTGGATTCTGAGAGTTCGCATTGGTTCCTTCCAGGAAAGTTACATCATCCGGCTCAAAAACCCACTCCCAGGATGAAGGGCAATACATGGTGAGATCTGTAAAGTTTAATTCATGGCCCAAGCATGGGACAGAATCATTAACGGTAAAGTCTGCATTCGGCAATAGCGTTTCGCTTACCGTAATATACTGTTCATAAGTAACAGAATCTGTGCCGGCATCATTCCATACTTTAAGTGATACGCTGTATATACCGGCAGCGTCATATACTATTCCTGCAGGATCTTTTTCTGTTGAATTTTCCGGAAAGCCTCCTTCAAAGGTCCATTTCCAGAAATGAGGACCGCCGGCTGACATATCTTCAAAGTCAATAGCGCATCCTACCGGGATGAGGGTGTCACTGGCAGCAAAATCTGCAATAGGTTCAGCGGTATACATATCAGAACTCCAAAGGCCCCTTCCGTAAGTGCCTGCCCTGATGACGTCTTCGCCAATACTGTCGGGATGGTAATATATTTCAATTTCGTTTACAGAAGCATCTACAGGAAGCCCGTTGTTGAACCAGATCCAGTCCGTCATAAACTGGTCTTTATAAAAAACTCCGGCATCGGAGCCAAGGTAAAGTCCTTCATGGCTATTTTTGTAAAATGCAATGCTGCTGAGGTGGACATCGGGTAAGGTTCCTGAAATATCTTCCCATGAATAACCACGGTCGGTGGATTGGTAGATCTTGTTATTTTGGGTCATGTATACCACATCCGGGTCTTCAGGATGTGTTTCAAGGTCTGTTGGGGTAGTATTCTCCGGAAGGTATGAGGAAAGGTCGTTCCACTCTGTGATAGGGTCATGGGCATTATCGGTCCGGAATAAGCGGTTATCATATCTTGCTGCATAAAGGATGCCTAAATCTGCCGGAGATTGCTCCAATACGGCCATATTGGAAGAATTGCTTCCTGCCAGGTTGTCGGATATCTTTTCCCAGATAAGCTGGTTGGTAGGTGCTTTGACATTCTTACAACGCCAGACGTTCTTATATCCGACAAACATTGTGTTTTCATCCACTTCATCCAGGATAAAGGGTGTGATCCAGGCACCGTTCTCAGTGATTCCATAATTACCCTGGCTGGCCACATTGCCATGCCAGTTATTGTTGTAATATCTGTTGATGCTCCCGTAATAAACGGTGGCATAGGTATAGGCTGCATCCTTATGGTCAACGGCACATTCCATCCCGTCGCCGCCCCTGGTGGTTTGCCAGTCGTTGCCACCGAACCATGTTGAGGTGCCGTTATCCTGGTAACCGTTGATAACGAGGTCTTTTACGGTTGCGCTTTGCCCGATCTTATAGACCTGGGAGATGGGCAGGCCGTCGGTGATCTCCGGCCAGGTGAGTCCGCCGTTGTCGGTCCAGTAGATACCTCCGTCATTGCCGGCATAAAGTCTTCCGTCAACAGGGTTCCACTCCAGCACATGGAGGTCGGCATGGACGGCTGGCACGCTGCAGTCGCCCCACCAGTGGGAGCTGATTTCCCATGTTGCACCGCCATCGATCGATTTGAAGCAATTCACTCCACCGGCATAAAGGATATCTTCATCAAGAGGGTCAACAGCAATGTCGAGGTCATACCAGGCCTGACCACCGCTGCCACCTTCACAGCCCCAGCTCATGATGTTTGGTGAGTCTGACATCAGGGTGAAGTTGAATCCGCCATCGGTTGAACGGTATAGTCCTTTGAATTCACTGGATGTTGTGAGAAAAAAATACACATAATCAGGTTCTGCCGGGGTTACTCCGAGTACCCCCCTGGCACCGCCGGGCAGCCCGCTGCTTACTTCAGTCCACGTTTCCCCGTCATCATCTGAACGGAAAAAGTTTCCACTCGCTGTAGCAAAGAGGGTTGACGGATTATCTGTTTTAAACACAATGTCTTTAAAATCTCCGTTTCTTTTATTTACCCAGGTTTCACCATAGTCGTCCGACTTAAAAATGCCTCCATTGGAAGCAGCGAAGACAACGTTGGCATTCACAGGATGCTGGATCAACCGACCAACGGTGCTGTTACCCATTCCTGAATTGGATTGATCCCAGGTTGTACCGCCATCGCTGGATTTAAAGACCCCCATGCCGGCAGCATCTCCTGCATCGCGGTCTCCAGTACCAATAAGGATGAGATCAGGGTTGTTGTAATTAACCAGGATGGCAGAAACACCAAGTGTTGGAAGATCATCCGTATGGCTTTCCCAGGTGTTTCCACCGTCATGGGTTTCCCAAAGACCTCCTGAAGGGGAGCCGACAAAAATGCTGTTTGCATCAGTGGGATGGAAGGCAATGGCATTAAGGCGGCCCAATCCCTCATAACCTTTGGAGCCCGGAAGATAAAAGGGGCCGAGGTTGGTCCAGTTTCCTGCCGGTGACTTGGTTTGAGGATGGGTGGTTTTATATTTCTGAAATTCTTTGTACGTATGATCGGCGGGGCGCCTTTCTCCATTGGGAAGAACGCGGGAGCGCATCCTGTATTCCCACCTTTTAAAAGGTTTCCAACCGGAACTACGGGTTATCTCACGGCCATGCCAGTATGTTTCAAAAGCCCTCTGAACATCAAAGAAATTGGCATCCGGATCCTGCATCATTTCGATCCAGTAAGGATAATTGGC
>JAGYLD010000123.1 GCA_018401355.1 Bacteroidales bacterium | reverse complement strand
GAATAAAGCAACAGTGATCAAAAGGCCTTGCCGCATCGAAAAAACTTTTATCATCGCTTGGTTTTTATTTTCTTGTTAAAAATGATCATTGCCGGACTTGCCGGTATTACTCAACTTTTCTCTGGCTGTGCAGGATTGCGGGTTCCAACGCTTCAGGCTTCTTTTTCTCGTTATAAAACAGCCAGAAAAAGAATGTCCGCATATCGTTTAATACCAGGATCAGTACCGGAAAGAACAGCAGGATAAAACCCGTTCCGATCATCACCCCATAAGCCAGAGAAATGGCCATTGGGATCAGGAACTGTGCCTGAAAACTCGTTTCCAGGATGAGCGGATATAACCCGGCCACCGTAGTTATGGTAGTCAGCATGATAGCCCTGAAACGTGCCAGACCGGCTTCAAAAACAGCATCCTTCACTGTTTTCCCTGACTTGACCAGCGAATTATATTTTGCCAGGAAGACCACCGCATCGTTGATGATGACTCCGGACAGGGCCACCATACCCCAGGCACTGAGAATACTGACCGGTATCCCTTCTATGCCGTGGCCCCAGAGGGCGCCAAGCCATCCCAGTGGGATCATCATCAGGATGATCAATCCCTGGGTAAAGGATTTAAAATGTATCATGATGATCAGGATGATGATGAGAAAGGCAATACTGTAATATTTAACCATATCATCCATGGCTTCGTCGCTATCACGCTGCTGTCCCTGAAACTCTACTCTGACGCCAGGAAATTCCGCCTGCATCCTGGGAACGATGTCCGTTTTAATTTCTTCCAGGATAGGAGGAACCGCTTCATAGGGATCCACAAGGTCGGCTGTGATCCTTACCTCCCGTGAACCATTGAACCGCTGGATATTTACAGGGCCTCTTTCAATATGATAATCGGCCAGTTCTTCCAGTGGATATTCACCGTACATAGTTTTGATCTTCATATTCTCCATCTGTCCGATGTTCACCCTGTCCTGCTTGGGATAACGCACCCATACCCTGACCTCGTCCCTTCCGATCTGAAGGCGCTGTGCCTGTCCGCCAAAAAAACCTTGTCGAACCTGCCTTGTGATATCTTCATGGTTCAAGCCCAGGAAATATGCTTTGGGTTTCAATTCCAGCTGGACCTCTCTTTTTCCGATGGCATTATTGTCGGTGATGTCTCTCAGGGCCTTGATATGCTTCATCTCAGAAATCACAAAAGCTTTTGCTTTTTGGAGCTCTTCCAGGTTTTTCCCCAGGAGGCTTACCGACACCGGTGTTCCGAAGGTATTGACCCCACCTACAGTAAACTTCTCCGCTTCGGGCACCTTTCCTATCTTTTCCTGGACCATTTCCACGATCCGGAAACTGGACACCGGAGCACCTTCGAGATTTCTCAGCAGCACGAAAATGCCACCCGCGTGCGCACCGGTTTCCTGTCCGTTGAATGCATTACCGACATTGATAAAGGTATAATTGATATAATTGGTTGTATCATTAAATTCCTCTTTCAGATCATCGTTCACCTCCCAGATGGCATCCTCAAACCGGGTTAGGTATTCATAGGTTTGTTTTTCTCCGCTTCCCGGGGTGAAAGCAATGTTCACGTTGAAAAAATCAAAAGGGATCGCAGGAAAAAATGTGGCTTTGATGATCCCGCCCTGAAACAATCCGGTGGTAACCATTATCAGGGCAAGGGGGGTGAACAGCATGATGTATTTCCATTTCATGATGAACCTCAGCACAGCAGCATAGATCCTGTAACGAAGGAAATCGACCATTTTATCGAGCCCTTTTCTGATCCGTGTGCCCGGGCTGTTGTTTTCCTTTGAGCGCAGGATAAAATTCGTGCCGACATGGGCCGGCAGAACGAAAAATGCTTCCAGCAAAGAAAAAAGCAGACTGAAAATCACCACGAAAGCCATTTCGAACATCATTTCCATCCTGCCCTCCAGCAACAATAGTGGTGAAAAAGCTATGATGGTCGTAAGGACGGAGGTTGTCACCGCAGGAAGGACTTCCATGGTTCCGTCGATGGCTGCCTTTTTCGGACTTTTGCCGTTCTCGAAATGGGTATATATGTTTTCCGCGATCACAATTCCATCATCCACCAGGATACCAATTACCAGGATCATTCCGAAGAGGGAGATCATGTTGATTGTTATGCCGTACAGGGCAGCCAGGATGAACATCCCAAGGAAGGATGCAGGAATACCCCAGGCCACCCAGAATGATAGCCGGAGGCTCAGGAAAAGACCCAGGGTGAGGAGTACAAGGAAAAGACCCATGCCACCGTTCCTGTAAAGGAGCTGAAGCCTGGCACCAAGCATATCCCTGAAATCGTATGTTATCTCAATCCTGACATTGTCGTGGTTCCTGTTGAACCTGTCCACGTATTCATGCAAATAGTCGGAAATATCATCAAGGTCTTCGGTCCCAAGCTTAAAAACCTGTATTGAAATGCTCTGGCTCCCGTTCATATAACCCCGGTTGGACACGTCCGCAAATTTCATTTTGATTGTACCTACATCATTGATTCTCAGATAGCTTCCATCTGACTCTGCCCGGATAATGATGTTTCCTATCTCATCCGGATCGTATGAGCGGGCCCGTGAACGGATCAGGATTTCCTCTTTGTCGGACCGTATCATTCCCGCGCTGATATCCCTGTTGTTCAATGCAACGGCAGCAGAGATCTGGTCAAAGGTGAGGTTATGCCGCAGAAGCTGCTCTTCAGAAACCTCGATTGATATTTCCAGGGCGGGATATCCTGAGATGACGATCTGGGAAATGACCCCTGAATTATACAGGTCGTCTTCGATCTTATCGGCATACTTTTTCAGAGTAAGCAGGTCCACATCGCCATACAGCCCCATGAACAGGGCATTGGTTCGTTCCCGTTCCTTATAGACAATAGGTTTTTCCGCATCCACCGGAAAAGAGGTGATGCCATCAACGGCATTTTTTACCTCCTGAAGTGTTTCATCGATATCGTATTCGCCGGTGGTTGTGATTCTCACCATGGCAAAGTTCTCCGACGAAGTGGAGTTCACTTCCTTGATACCTACTATACCGCGGATGGCTTCTTCCACCCTCATGGTAACCCCTTCTTCCATCTCCTTGGGTGAAGCACCCGGATAGGCCACACTAACGACAATATCCCTGGTTTTCCTTTCCGGGAAAAAGGATTTATTCATGGAAACCAGGCTGAAAATACCTCCACCCAGCAGGATGGCTATGATGAGATTGGCATAAAAAGGGTACTTTACAAAACTTGTAATTATCTTTTTTATCATCCTGATCAGCTTTTACAATGAAACATCCACTTTTTCACCTTCCGAGGCGCCGGCGAGCGGCTCAGCCACCACAACAGCCCCCTCCTCAAGACCGTTAAAGATAAGGGTCTCGTGATCAACTTTCAGCACGTTAACAGGAGTCTTTGTAAGGGATCCATCCTTCACGACATACACTTCATTCGAGTTGAACACGGCACTCCGGGATATGACCATTGCATCGCCGATCTTTCTTCCATTGAAAAGGGCCTGCAGATATTGCCCCTCGTACAAAGGTTTCCCGGGAGCCGGCTCCAGGCTCACAAACACACTGACAGATTGTGAGTTCGGGTCCACAAAATCAGCAATACGGACAATCTGTCCCATCCTGTGGATCTCCTTGTCTTCCGACCACACATCTACTTGTTGCCCATTTTCAAGCCAGATGGCATCCTCCACAGTCACAGGCACCTCAAGCTCCAGCTGGTCGGTGCGGATGATACGGGCAATGCGGCCTCCGGGATTGGCAATGGAACCCACTTCCAGCATCACATCCGTAAATGTACCGTTGAAGGGCGCATATATGGAATGCCTGGCAAGCTGAATTTCCAGGCTTTTGATGGTAAAATAATCGTTTAAAACGTTTCTGCTTGCAAGAAAGATCCTCTCCTGCTCAGACTCAATGACCGGCAATTCGGGCAAAGGCTGATCAAGACGCAGCTCATTAAAAAACTGCTTGATCTTCGGATAGCTTTCCGGATAATCGATCTTGAAATCCGGCAAAATGTTGGCGATACTGTTCATGAAGCGGCTTTTTGCAGCCTTCAGGTTGAATTCAGCCGGTTTATCAAAGATCTTAACCAGGAGGTCGCCCTTTTTGAAGTTTTGTCCTTTTTTCAAGGGCACACCAGCCGGCAGTATCTCTCCCTGAACTTCCGAGATAACATCCACGTAGTTTTTCGATCCCAGCCTTCCTGTAGCTGAAATCCCGGCATCCACCTCTGCGTAGCTAACTTTGACGGCTTTTACCTTGCGTATAATATCCTCCGGTGCCTGTTGTGCAGGAGGTTCACTCATGCCTGCCAGCCACGACATTAAAAAGAATGCCAGCCCAAGCATTACAATAATTCCAACAATGATGATTACTTTTCGCATTTTTAATGAATGTGATGGTTTGATAAATACAATATCTTAAGACAAAAGACAAAGAAATTCAATAATGGTTTAAATATTATAAAAATATCTTTATCATTATTCATAAATGTGTGAAGGATCTGAAAGATCTTCACCACGCCACTTTTCTTCCATTCGGGTTTTGAATTTTTCTTTTTGTTCCGGGGTCAGGTTCTTCATAAACTTCCTTCGCCAATAGTCGTGCTTGCTTTTATCATGGCCGTGTTTATGAAACCCCGAGAAGATGATCTTCGAAAGAAGCAGAATTCCTGCGGATTGCCAGTAAGTGATTACCGGTCCGTTAAAAAGTTCGGGAACCAGCCAGTTCCACAGGAGCATCACGCCCCATATCACCAGTGCAAGAATAGCAATGCTTGCCACAGTAATTTTTCCAATAAAGAAAGCTTTTCTCCAGTTCATAGCTATCAATTTTTAATTTGTTTATACAATTGTTCAAGTTGCCTTCGCAGGAATAATACGGCATACCTTTTCCTGGATATCAGCGTATTGACCGGTTGGTTCAGGATTTCAGACATTTCCCTGAAACTCATGTTTTCCAACTCATGAAGGATAAATACAGTCTTTTGTTCTTCCGGCATAAGCTCAAGGGTTTCCTCCACCTTTTCCCAGATCAGCTCACCGAACATCTCCTCTTCCGGCCCGGGCCCGAAATCAGGAAGGATATCCTGGAGCATGACAGGGTCTTCATCGTCACTATTTCCGGGAGGTTCGGAAAGATCTGTTTCCAACCTTAGTGCTTTTTTTCTGAAATGGTCTGCGATCTTATTCCTGGCAACGGCAAAAAGCCAGGAGGTAGTACTTTCCATGGACCTGATGGTGTCGTATCCATCTACAAGCTGAAAAAAGACTTCCTGAAGGATGTCCTCGGCATCTGTCTCATTACCGGTTCTTTGCCGGATGAATCCGAACAACCGCCCCCGAACGTCTTCGATAATGTTTTCCAGTGTCAATGCCTGTGCGTCCATTTTGAATATCTGACTACCTCTTTTTAGTGTAGTCGGATATCGGAGAAAAATATTTTAATGGAAATGAATTTTTTTCAGGGAATCCTTTCAATGCTTCCAAGTCCGCTTTGCTTACTGCTAACTTCAGGATTGCCCCTGTACTTAACCTTACCTATCCCTGAGGCATCAATATCAAGTTTTCCGGTAGCATGTACGAGGCATTCCCCAACGCCTTTTGAGCGCACATGTACTTCAGCAGATTCAAGCATCAAAGCGTTTACTTTTCCTGTACCGGAGATTTCCACATCATGCCTGACAGTTTTTCCGGCCAGTTCAATTTCACCGACACCTTTTAAGGTTGTAATGATGTTTTGAGCCTCCAGCTTCATTGACATGCCACCTACTCCGCTGTTGGTAAGCTGTATCTCATTCACCTTGAGTGTTTCCGTGCAGGTCATACGGCCAACGCCGGCCATCCTGCATGATATCAGATCCTTGACTGTCACATGCACATCCAGTCGGGGAAATGAGATCAGCCATACAGGAATGCTGTCGTAAAAAGAGATCTCCAGTTCCTGATTTTTGATTTCGGTTTTAATCCTGCCGGCAACATCCTGGTTGGACTCTATCCGGACAGAGTGTTCCTCGCCCTGATGAATGAATACATTGGCAATTCCTTTCAGGAGAATGCCGGTAAACTCCGTAAGTGTTCTTTTTTCCTGGAACATAAAAACAAGAATTTCGTTTAACCTTTTTACAGATCCGCACCAGCATACGCAGGCCGGGTCCGGAATTCAAATATTCATCAAATTTACACTTAAACTTGTTTGGATTTCAATAATTTATATTAATTTTACATTAAACAAAAATCGATGTGATATGAAAATGAAGCGAACTATCCTGCATTTGTCCCTGATTACCCTGATGGGATTGTTTATTATGGTTTCCTGCAAAGAAAAAGATCCTTTCCTGAAAGATGATGCAAAAGATAAGAAAGAGACTCC
>JAGYLD010000122.1 GCA_018401355.1 Bacteroidales bacterium | reverse complement strand
CCATATAAACAGGTAATCCAAGTTCTTCTGCCTTTTCATCACGCCAGTCTTTGATGACCTGGTAAAGCCCCTGGTTGGATATGTCTTTTTTATCAAAGACCTGTTTCTTTTTCTTTCCTTGTAACTTGAATTCTTCAATGGCAGCTTTGGCCTTTACTGTCAGGAATGTTTCCGTATTAAACCCGTCAAAACAGGATTTGAGACATTTATCCTTAAAATGTGCTTCTTCCAGGATCCATTCCAGGGATTTTTTAATGGCTTTTTTGGCTTGTTTGTTGTCTGTATCAATGTCAGGGTTATTCAATGGCTTAAGAAGGATATCATTTAGCTTGTCAGAGAAATAATGACTTGCCTTCATGACCCTTTCCCTGATCAGGTCTTCAGAGCTTTGATCTGTATTATTTAAAAAAATGTGCCTGAGTTGGTTTTGAAATTTCCCTGATACGCTGATTAACTCTTTATCTATATTTTTAGATATTTCTCTGAAATCAGGCAGATCAAGGTATTTTGCAGCAGAAGGAAATTCTTTTAATGCTTTCATGATACTCCATATGGATGGCCCCAATTTGTTGAAATCAAAAAGACTGAGGATCAACATGTTTCTGAACTCTTCTTTCGCATCATTCAGTTCTTCCTGATCAGGTTGGTTGTCCTCAATGTGTTTATTGAAGCTGTTTATGGTTTGGTCGGTTTTTATCTTGCCGGGGCCTACAGGTGTACTGAGGATCATTCCCTCCAGCGTGCGACAACGGCTCAAAGCCACGTAAACCTGTCCGAACGCAAAGGCTGCTTCCACGTCGATGATGGCTTTGTCAAAAGTCAGACCCTGGCTTTTATGGACTGTGATCGCCCAGGCGAGCTTTAAAGGTATCTGCGTGAAGGTGCCTTCAATTTCTTCCCTGATTTCTTTGGTCTCACTGTCGAGGCTGTATTTGATGTTTTGCCATTCCAGCGGATAAACCAGGATGCTTTCGTCATCGTCCGGGCACAATACCTCAACAGCATCTTCATCCATGCTGATGACCTTACCTATTTTCCCGTTGAAGAATTTTTTTTCTGGTGATGGGTCGTTTTTTACGAACATTACCTGGGCCCCTTCTTTCAGGATAAGCTCGGGATTTGTCGGGTAACTGTATTCCGGGTAATTGCCTTCAATTTGTGCCTGGAAAGTTTCTGGTTTGGTTTTTAGCTTTGCAAGCAGTGATTCATTAATGTTTTGTGCTTTGGCATTATGGGTGGTTAAGGTTATATATCCCTCATCTTTGTCAATATGACCCTTTTGAACCCTGCTGTTGAGAACATCAATGCTGTTTTTATCCAGGATGTTGTTCCTTACCTGATTCAGGATGCCTATGAAACGGTCATCCTGCTGACGAAATACATGCAGCAGTTCAATGCTCACATAGTCGGTTTTTTGCAGGGCCTTGCTGCTGAAGAAAAATGCTGTATCATAATGTTCCCGCAGGATGCTCCATTCATTTCCCCTGAGTACCGGTGTTAATTGCTGCAGATCGCCGATCATAAGGAGCTGGACGCCACCAAAAGGTTCATTGCTCCTGCGGAAACGCCGCAGGGTCTCGTCGATGCCGTCCATCATATCCGCCCTGACCATGCTTATTTCATCGATGACCAGTAAATCCAACGACCGCATAATTTTGATTTTTTCCTTGTTAAAGCGCCTGTATTTGGCCTCTTGTTCCTGGTTGGCCTGGTTATGATTATAGCCGGGCACAATGGGCCCGAAAGGCAACTGAAAAAATGAGTGTATGGTTACACCCCCGGCGTTGATGGCTGCCACACCTGTTGGAGCAACAACCACCATGCGCTTGTGGGATGTTTCCTTCATATCCTTTAAAAAGGTTGTTTTGCCGGTGCCTGCCTTTCCTGTAAGGAAAACGTTCTTGCCGGTGTATTCAACGAAATCCCTGGCCAGCTCCAGCTTGGAATTGGTGTCATTCATGTTTGAAAAATACTTGTTTTTTAAGTTTTGTCAGTGGTATTCCGGCATAAGTTTTCAGTTATTTCTGAACAACCGTTCTGCCTTACATGGTTAGTACCCTAAAGACGAAAATATTCCCTTTTCCTGCAGATATTTATTTCCCCTTCGTGTCCCTTCGCGAACGTCCCTAAGCGCCTATGTGGTTAAAGTCATTTATTCAGAATGACCTTACCACAATAACTGGCTTTTTCATTTATAAGTTCCAGGATGTAAACTCCATCGTCCAGAATGGAAATGTCAAGCGAAACAGGATTTCCGGAATGGATATTACTCCTTAGGACCAACCTTCCTGAAATATCAAAAACAAGTATTTCCATAGGATTTAATCCCATATCCGGAAGATCGATCCATACCTCCCCTGAGCTTGGATTGGGGAAGCAATAAAAGCTATTGTCGCTGTGGCTTTCTTCCGGCAGTTGATGCATGCTGCCTTTTATAAGGATAGTGCCGCTGCTTCCTACAATCATCCCATTGTCCTCGTTTTTCAGATAGGCTTTATACAAGCTGTTTCCTGTTATTGTACCATCCTTTTTCCAGGATACTCCTCCATCCTGGGTGACCATGATCAGCCCCCGATTGCCCACGACCATCCCGTGGTCAGGAGTGGCAAAGTATATGGCATTGAATTGAAGGTCGTGGTAAGGATCAGTTTCCTGATATAAGATATTCCATGATTGTCCGATATCGGTAGTTTTTAGAATGTATTGATAACCGGAATAGGACGACGCGATCATATATCCTGTGTCCCGGCTGACGAAAAACATGTCCTTCAGGTTCTGGTCTATCTGCAGTTGAATTTGCTGCCAGTTGTTGCCGCCATCGTATGTTTTCAACAGCAAGCCTTCCCAGCATAAGGCAAAACCATGGTTTTGGTCAAAGAAATGGACCGTATTAATTGGCTTGCCTGGACCCCAGGAGGCTTGTTGCCAGTCTATTCCGTTATTGGTTGAATATGCCACGGACCATGATGACCCTCCCGGACTGACACCTCCACCAGTCATGAAACCTTTAAATTTGTCTATCATGAAAATGTCGGTATAGAATTGGGCCCTGTTTTGCATTTTTGATAATACTTTTGACCATGAGGAACCCCCATCGGTTGTCCTCAGGATCTCACCTGATCCACCCAGGACGAATCCTGTGTTTTTATCGCAGAAGTGGGAAGCCTGGACATTTCCGTATGAAAATCCCGAAATGCTTGTTGTATCCCAACTTACCCCGCCATCCAAAGATTTTAGCAGGAGGTCTCCGGCAGTGATAAACCCTGTTTGTTCATCTGTGAATTGAATTTCCAGGAAGGATTCTTTTAACCCGTGGGAAATTTCGGTCCAGGTATCACCAAAATCACCTGATTCAGCGATAAAGCCTCCGGTGCCAAAGGCAAAAAGTTTGTTTTGCGAAGTTTGGATAACGGTTTTGAAATATTCCTGGTTTTCCGGGGTTATATCTTCCCAGCTATTGGCTCCGTCAACGGTTCTGTATATTGAGTAAGGTATGTTGCTCGTTGCATATCCGGTATCCTGGTTGATAAAAAGTATCTTATGCAACCATTTGTCTGCATCGGGCTGCAATTCCCAGCTTGTTCCACCATCCATGGTTTTAAGCACAAGTCCATAATAACCGGCAGCATAACCGACCATGGGGTTGATAAAACTGATGGTGTTCGGAAAGACATATGTTCCATACAATGATGTTGACCAGGTTGTTCCTTCATCGGCTGAATTGAGGATGACGGCTTTATCTTCAGAATTCCGTCCGACAATAAACCCTCTTTTTGCTTCAGGAAATTGTATGTCGTAGTAATGTCCTACGACCGGAGAGCTGATGAAATGCCAGTTGTTGCCACCATCCGTGGTGCCAAGAATGGTGCTGTACCATCCAACGGCAACGATGTTGGATGAATCTGCAAAACTTACTGCATACAGATTCTGATCCGTTGGTGTTTCCGCAATTATCCACGTGTTTCCTCCGTCGTTTGTGCGTATTATAACACCGGAATCCCCCACTGCAACCCCATGTTTGGAGTCATAAAATTCAATGTCCCTGAGGGTCTGGGAAGTTAATTTTTCCAGGATTTCCCAGGTTTGCCCTGAATCATTGCTTAGCAGGAGGGTTCCGCATTCCCCTGCGGCAATAATGGTTTGATCATCAATGACTTCAGCAGTTGTCAGGGTATTGCCCTGGATAAGGGGGTTGTACCAGTGCCATTGGGAAAAAGTTTGCAATGATAGCAAAACTAAAATGATGTAAATAATGGTGGATCGTATCATAACATAAAAATTTGATTGGGTGCTATCTTTATTTATAGACAATTTTTATCATATTCTGGTTGCATTTGTTTGTTTGGGTTAGCACGGATTCACCTTATTAAATTTGCATTTTTCCTGTTAGTGAATATGTCCTGCTAGAATGCTTAAAAATCAAAGAGTTTTCCATTTTTTTATGAAAAATTTATAAATGGAAGATTCATAAATGATTTGTTGGGTCTGATACAATCGTATTACCATATACATTGATGAGAAAGATTTTTGAAACATAGTATCTTTACGATCCAATTAGAAGGATATTTAAATTGATCTACCAAGCGCCCCAATGAGTTGGGGAGGAACCCCCATGCTGGACGATCCTGTAACTATGATTTTTTGCCCAAAGGATTCCGGCATCTTTTAACTTGTTATTTCCACAGTTTATATATGCTTCAGCAGTGTTTTTATTTCCTTTTTCATTCAGTATATTAATTAGCTCCGGAATGACTTCCTCCTTTCCAATACTAATAAATGTGAACAAAGCATTTTTAATGACTTTGGTATCATCGCTTGCAATATCCTCAAAAAGAATAGTTTTTGTCATATTCCAGTCTTTTCTTAATTTCCATCCTTCCTTTTTTGCTATCATGGAGTATATTTTTTCCTTTTCTGTTACCGGAGTCCACCCAAGCATTTCAAGTGATTTTATTGCTGCTGAATTGACATCCCAGTCAATCAAAGCTTTCTTCAATGGCGGTATAGCTCTTATATCTTTGATTTTTGCCAGGGTTTCAGCGGCTTTGTTTCTTTTGTAGTCCTGAAGATAGTTATCCTGAAAAACAATAATAAGTGGGTCTACAGATAAGGATCCTAAATTTCGACAGGAATCCCAGTAACCTTTGGCTGCATAATAGGCGGCTTCCTGGCTTTTATCCTCGGGTTCCCAATTTATTTCATCAAGTGTCTTGACAGCAATTTCTCTTACTCCATAATATTTATCTGAAAGTGATTTGGTAAGAAAGGCTTTAGCTTCTTGATTTCCAATTTTTCCTAGTGCTTTATAAATCTCATCCCTGATATCGGAATCATTATCTGCAGTTGCAATAATTAAATTGTATACATAACTTGAATCACCGATCATTCCAAGAGCGATTACGGCATTTTTTACAACATGATTGTATTCTCCATTCATTAATGCATCAAGAAGTGGGTTGATAGCCTGAGGGTCTCCAATTTTACCCAGGGCTATAGCTGCATTATCAAAATATTTGGAATCGTTTAGTTGTTGAATTAGCGGGCCAACAGCCCTTGCATCTTTTAATTCACCAAGCGCTATGGCTGCATTATCCCTTTCAAATGACCTTCCTGTTAACATAATGTCAATCAGGGTGTCCACAATACTTGAGTCTCCTAATTTGCCTATAACTTCAGCAGTTTCATCTCCGGAATCGCTATAACTCAAACCATCAAAAAGTGGCAAAATAGCTCTTTCGTCGCCAATTTTTCCCAGTGCCTCGATGGTATACAACCTTGTATGCCAATCTTTATGATTCAAAGTGGCTGTTAAGATATCAACTGCCTTTTTGTCTCCAGATTCCCCCAGGACATACGCAGAATATTTTTTTGTTTGCGTACTTGTTTCAGCCTGACTCATCAAAAAAATCAGGGTATCTACAACCTGGTTGCCCTTTTTACTTAAAGCCTTTGCTGCTTTTAAACCATAATAATCGCGTGATCTTCCGAATCCATCGGAATCTAATGCTGAAATAAGCGCATCCGTTGCCCGTGGATCATCTGATTTGCTCAAAGCTTCGAAAGCTTCATTCTGTATCATTGAATCATCATCGTAAAGATTTTTAACAAGTTGGTCTATATCCTGGGAAAATAAGGTTTTCGCAAATAGAATTATTGCGATTATAAGAAGTAGTCTTCCGAATGCTACAGGGAAAAGTTGTGCATGTAAAGCTATTTTCATTATTAATTATATATTTTACTCTGTTTGGAGTTAAAATGGCTTTAAATATTTTAGAGAAGAACTGTCTTTCATCGTCTGCTGGTTTGGTGGATTAAAATTAAAGCATATTGTGGAATTATACAACTTGTGAATACTTCAATGTTCTTTATTGTCGATTGTCTAAATAATTATGGTGTTGGACTTATAAGG
>JAGYLD010000121.1 GCA_018401355.1 Bacteroidales bacterium | reverse complement strand
TTTAAAAGAATGTTCTTAAATTAAAGTTAGAATACGGGGGGTACTGCAAATTCATAATTACCTTCTTGAAATCTTTTCATGAAAAATTCATTAGCACGTTGTCTTTGATTATTCATATGATTCATGTGAGCATCAAAAAAATCTTCCATACCCTGACCGACTATTCCTGTACCCATTCCGATTGCAGGATTTACAAATGAAACACCAAATGAAAACGCAGCAACACTCTGTCTGTAAAAGTATCGGGTATAACCAATGTTGCCACTCATGTAGCTTTGAAAATTACTTGACATATCCAAAATGGATAATGTGTTGGAAGCCGCACCTAATACTCCACTCATATATCCCACAACTCTTGAGTTCTTGATAAAGTCCACACCTTCTTTCGCAAAACCAACAATAGCAGATTGGTATTTTGACAAGTTTTTACCCAAATCATTAAAAATGTATACACAAGCAGCTGATGCGGCACCATTTAAAAATTTACCACCACCTAATTTAGAGCCAGTACCACCAATCATTGCTCTAGCTGTAAATTTATAGATGCCATTATCGGAAACACTATTTAAAATAGGTGCAGATGAGGCTGAAAATGCTGCTGCCAGGAAGCCATGTTGGAAACTACCTCCTTGTAATTCAGATTTAGCACCCTGCACGGAACCGTGCAAAACGCTTTTAAGCAGGAAGTTACTACTTACTGTTTCGTGGGCAACCAGTTCACCTACACCAAAGGTTAGTCCTGCTGTAGCTCCTCCAATTACCCCTCCAACAATGCCAGCTGTGAATGCACTTCCCAACCCGCCACCATTTAACAGAGTTCCAGTAAAACCAGTGCCAAATCCATAGCCTGCCCCTGAAACAACGGCAACCCCCCAGGCCGATGTTATTGAAAAGACTGATGCAGCAATCGCTGATGCTGCTCCGGCAGTAATAATTCCAGCAGCTATCGCAGCAATTGGTTTCCAGTGTTTCTTAACAAATTTCCCTACAGCTTTAAAACCTTTTCCAATAGCCTTTCCTGCGCTTTTTATACCTTTCCCAATTGCTTTTCCTATATTTTTAACACCACTAATTAAACTCCCCAATCCCCAATAACCACTTGGATCAACAATTGTTAGAGGATTGTTCAAGCAATACGCATATCTGTTTAGACTCGTTAAATTGTCGGGCGCTTGCACGAAAGGATCCGGTGATATAAACCTACCAGTTACTGGGTCATAGACTCGGCCATTCATGTTGATCAGGCTGAAATCATCCAGATGTTCATGTCCGGTAAACCCGCGGTCAGTGATTTTATCTTCAGAGCCAAAATTATCAATAGGCCCCCAGGTATCAGTATTTCTTCTCTTCCCCCAGGCATCATAGGATAAAGCTTCAAGCACAAAACCACTATCATTGGTAATACATTGCAGGGAACCAATATGGTCCTTGTGCCAGTAAACAGTGTTTTCGATAGTCTCATTTATTAAAGAGTAAACAGCTACTACACCTGTTCCTGCCCGAATGTAATGAACCTCTTTAATAGTATCTCCTATAATTTCCTTTTCATATATATTTTCGAAGTAATATTTAGTTTTTTCAAGTATGTTGTTTGTATAAATTCGCTGTATCCTCCTTGATCGATCTGGGCCGTAGGTAAATTCAACACTTTTGTCACCCTCAAAGATCACATTGACTTTGTTAAAAGATGTATAGTTATAGTCACTTTGAAGTGATGGGATACATGATGTCGTATCTGCAAGTTGTATGGATGTAAGCTGATGAGGGCCTGCGTTGTTTTCGCCATAAAGATAGGTGCCAACATCTGATTTGAAAATGATATTCCCAAGAATATTGTATTGAATACTTGTGGCAAATCCATTGACAACCTCAGAAGATGTTAACCTGTTTAATGAATCATAGGTGAAGTTTTCAAAAAGGTTACGAAGATCATCATACCTTGTTCTAAGATTTCCTATTGCGTCATGCTCAAAACCTAATAACTGCACATCCTCAATGCCGATTGCTTCAATATTGTTAAGAAATCCAGTGACATCATCGTAAGTATTTGTGGTTAGCACCCCGTTGCCATAGTCAAATTGCACAATTTGGCCTCTTGCGTTAACATGATTTGCTTTCCAATATAGTTCATTGGTGCCAAAACGCCTTACTTCGCTGTGATAACCAAACTGGTTATAATTATTAACAACCCCGAATCCTGACGGATAAAATACTTCCTTAATTCTACCAAAAGCATCATAAGTATTTTGTGATGAGTATTCTTCTCCATCAATTTCAACTCTCTTCTCTTTTAGTCTCCCTAAACTATCATAAGCATGAAATTCATAAATATCATCAGTTGAGACTATATTCGCCAATTTCCCTACACCAAATGCGCATGTATCATATGTCCATGTTATAATTCCTTCTGGTTCTATCTTTTGGATTAAACGTCCCAGGCCATCATAACTGGAGGTAGACGTTTGTCCCCTTGCATTTGTAGAGGAAATTGTTTCGGAATATGCATTGTACCTGAATTGAGTTATTCCCATATCAGGATCCTCAATTTTTAATTTATTTCCGGAAAGATCATAGTCTATTAGTGTTGTGTTTCCCAATTCATCAGTTAACCGCCTAAGGTTCCCATACCCATCATATATGTAAAAGATACTATTTCCAAAATGATCCTGTACTTCAATAGTTCTTCCTAGTGTATTTTCAAAGGCAGTGGTACTCTGTCCCAATGGATTGGTTACTGCGGTAATAAGGCCGTTATAAGATGTTGACGTTACCCTATTACCTGGTTCAGTCTGCGTTATGATTCTTCCAACCGTATCATACTCATATGTAGTCCAATAGATGGATTCACCTTGGAAATATGGATATGATGATTTTACAACATAACCCTTTCTATTATATACAGCATCAGATAGTATTGTTTGTCCGGAGAAACCTGTTACCTCCTGTCTTATTTGATTGTTATTAATGTCAAAATATTTAATAACAGGTTCATTACCCGATGATTTTTCATAGGTATAATATACTGCTCCAGGTGAAGAATACTTGTCGTTACAAAATTTAAATTCAAATTCTGTATTGGTTCCATCGGCTCTGAATTCTTTTTTCTTTCTACCAAAAGCATCATATTGCCAGGAAGTTGTGATATTATTTGGCCCGGTTGAAGTAAGCACATTACCTGTAAGTGAATCATACGTTCTTACCTCGGTATGACCAAGGGTATTTGATCTTTCAATTACAAACCTACCTTGAGTATCATAGGTTGTGGTATTCACCCTGGATTCAACCTCATATCCATTCCATCCTGATGTGATGGATTGTAGGATATTTCCGAAAGGATCGTGAACATACTCTTTAATTAGCTGAAGTGTATCATTTCCTGGCTCAACATATTCTTTTTTTAGTAAGCCACTTATTGTATCATATTCAAAAGCAGCTGTCCTTTGTATGTATTCAGAATCAGGTGATTTGCGGAATACTTTGGACTCTGTTAATCTTGCTAAATACCATTTATTATAATCGTTATAATATTCATTAACAGTACTGTCTCTATGGCCATCATGATAATCATTCGTAATTATTAAAGGGTTTCCATAGTCATCATAATCCGTGTGAGTTGTAGTATGTGTTGTTAAAGAGCCATCAATTTCATATGTTTTTGTAACACTTTTGTTAACATAAGAATAGTGTACCTTCCAGTCATAGTATTTCTTCAAATCCATGAAGTTTTCTACTTCCTGAATAAGCGTTCCATCTGAAAGATATTGCTCACTTTTTTTTAACTTACTACTAATGAATCGGTAATCACGTTCATAATAGTTTATGGTTTTAAGCCCGCTTGTATGATCAATGGATATGGTTTTCGCAAATCCCCGGAAACCCCTGCCGTGCATATCCATTTTACCACCAAAATATTTGTATGAGACCTTATTAAACCCACCCACGCAATTTGTTACCTCAAAATCGGAAACTACATGTAAGTGTCCTATAAAATCGACTTTAGGATATGATGCCGTATCTTCCTTGGCATATACTGATGTGTCTGTGAGCAACTTATAGTTTATTCGGGTTTCTGCACCATGTCCATTCGTGATTTTTTTTATGTATTTATCCTGTGAGCTATTATTTAAAAACCAGTTATTTTGCCCATTCTCCTTATCATACCATACTAGGTCAGGGCAATCATCACTACCCCAGTTTCCAATAAACAAGCTTGTGCCCTCATCAATTAAATTAGGTGAAATAAGATTAGTTTCTGAGGTAAAAACCAAATTTCCGTTATTCTGAAACCACTTATTATTACCATTATCTTTGTTGTATAAGAGAATATCCGTGACACCATTTCCATCAGAGTCAAAAGGGATCAGTGTTGTTCCATTCAATAAGTTTGATGGTGTTATTGAATTTGTGAACTTATCAAAATTAAGATCACCACGATTGATAAAAAAACTGTTTTCTCCATTTGATTTATCCCACCAAACTACATCCGATATATCATCTCCGTTCCAATCTGCAAACAGAATCCCTTCACCTCCTTTAATTTCATCAGGATAAATGGGATTAATAACTAATGAAATTGTCTGGTCGTAACTTTTTAGGTACCAATTGTTCAATCCGCTTGCTTCATCGTACCACATAACATCCGTCATACCATCCAGGTTCCAGTCGCCAGTAAATAAGCCATCCCCACCAATAATCTGATTGTTAGGTATAGATGTAGTGTTCTGCGTAAAAACAAAATCATTCTGGTTAATAAACCATTTATTATTTCCAGTTGTTTTATTGTACCAAAGCAAATCGTTTATCCCGTCACCATTCCAATCGCCAAAATGTAAACTGGTGCCATTCTCAAGTAGATTTTTCTCAATTGGATTGAGTGAAAAAGAATCAAAATCCGCATTTCCATCATTAATAAACCAATTATTGTCACCCTCATCCTTGTCATACCACATTACATCTGAAATACCATCCGCATTCCAATCACCAAACAACAACCCCATCCCTTGCTTTATGTTTGAGGGTAATATTGGGTTAGTTTTTACTACGTAGGTGAAGTCGCCGTTGTTCAAAAACCACTTATTGTTTCCTGTTTCATAATCATAAAGGACTAAATCTGTGATTCCATCTCCATTAAAATCTCCAAAGTAGGTAATTGTGTTGGCTGTGAAGTGTGAGGAACTAATTGGATTAGTAGTCGTGGTAAATGATAGCGGGGTGTAATTCTGCCATTCAAAAATCAACGGATTTTGAAAACAATTACCATCAGAAGCACATTCCTTTATTTGTGTTAACTTTGATTTAGCATTATCTTTAGAATAATCATAAGTTAACAAATAGTCACGAACCTTAATATCTTCATAATAAACCCGAACCTGTTTTAATCTTTTTGTCATTTTTTGTATCGATCCCGACAAAAATGTTTCAGTTGTATCATTCCGGTCTTCGTAGTAAAATTTCACACTGCAATAAGGTTCAAGTGCTAATTCGTCATTTGCTGTGTATTCAATCAGAGATGGACGATACTCTCCGGTACTGTTATTTTCAGAGTAATGAAACTTGATATAATTCCCTTTTGTATCAGCTATTTTATTTACAGCCCAGTAAAGTACGGCATCCTTCCCTTGAGCCTCAATCCTTGAATCTTCAGTATTACCAAATTCATAAATTAAGCCGGACTTGGTCCACATCTTAAAGTACTTTGGCCCACCACCGACATTTCCAAATGATTTTACACGATTAAATACATTTTGTTCTGTACGATATTCAGAGTTATCCTTCCCATATGTTTTTCCAAGGATAACCATTAACCGCTCACCATCCAAACAAAACCTATCAGACTCATCAAAATCAACCGAATTGATAAAACCATCCTGTGCTATTGTGGCCTGATTTCGGGTAATTGTGGACACACCTCCTAAAGTCCATCCGACTCCAAGCAATCCGTTACTTCCATGTGAACTGTAGTTAAAGGCTAACTCTGGGGTCAGACCTGCAGTCCCTGGTGATGTGAAAATCGGGACTGAGATCACAGCCGCACCAGATTCACTTACATCGAAATTGCTTTGGGTGTAGCCTGCATCATTAGATAGTTTTTTGACTTCAACTGAAATAAGTAAATCATCATTGTTGCTAAATTGACAATCTACTTCACTTGTGGTTTTTGAAACAAATGAAACCAATCCAATAAATAAGCATAAGCCTAATAAGTAAGAGCGCAGGTAAATTTTCATTTCTAAATTAATTTTCTTTTTCGTTGTTGGGAAATCATTTCACATTCTTTTATCATCACCTTAGAGTTGTTCCAAAGATAAATATTTCTCAGTAGAAAGAGTTTTTTTGCTTAAAATTATATCGAAAAATATTTGATTCATACAGTTTTCAATTACAATCCAATTATTATCAATTAACATCAGTTTATCTAAGCATGGCACACAACTCGTTTATAAAATAACCTTTATTCAACAATATTTCAGAATATGGTTGAACATGTACACCTTTTATGGTTTTTATTTTAAATGTCGAAATCATCGGTTGGATTTTTGATGTTGCTTAAACTTTTCATACTTACATGGGTATAAATTTCGGTAG
>JAGYLD010000120.1 GCA_018401355.1 Bacteroidales bacterium | reverse complement strand
ACTATAGTATCAAATTAAACCAATAGATCCTCATGCCCCTCTACCAAACATCCGTCCTCAACAAATACCTCAGCGACCTGGTCTGAATTGCCGAGGTTTATGTTTATTGACCAATATGGTATAAAGGAAGTTACGCAGGAAATATTTAAAAAATTGACCGCTCTGAAAAGAACGGATTTCTTGTTTTTTATTTCCTCATCCTTTGTTCGCAGGTTTGCTAAATTGGAAGAATTTGCAAGGTACATAAGTGTAAATAAAAAAGAATTTGACGAATCCCGGCCCGAGCATAGCCACAGGGTTGTTTTGGATTATTATAGATCAAAGCTAGACGGATCGGAATATTTTCTTGCGCCATTTTCCATTAAAAAGGGTTCCAATATTTATGGATTGATTTTTGGTTCAAATAGTTCAGTAGGGATGGAAAAGTTTTTAGAAGCTGCCTGGGCTATTGATAAAAATACAGGTGAGGCAAATTTCAATATTGATAATGATTCTATTGTCGACAATCCTCAGCTTAAAATTTTTCCTGAAGATAATGTCATTAAAAAATATGATGTTTTTAAGCGAAACTTGCTCGAATGGCTAAAGGGTGGGTTTAGATCTAACAAAGAAATACGTATCTTTACAATTGCAAATGGAATGCTGGTGAAACACACCAATGGTATCTTAAGGGAAGAATTTTCCAACCTTTCTATTCGAAGCACTGATGAAATCAAAAAAGGCTCGTTCTATTTGGGAGTAAGATCCAGAAAAAAGATTTGGGTAAAGAAAAATGAGTAATTCAAGAATTGAATGGACTGAAAGTACCTGGAATCCAAGTACAGGTTGCACAAAAATATCCGCGGGATGTGCCAACTGCTATGCAGAAAGGATGGCTCTCAGGTTAAAAGCCATGGGCATGCCAAAATATGCGAATGGTTTTGAGGTCACGATACATGAAAATAGCCTCTATGAGCCATATACATGGAAGAAATCCAAAGTAATTTTTGTGAATTCTATGAGTGATCTGTTTCATGAGCAAATACCTTTGAGTTTTGTGAAAAAGGTTTTTAGCGTTATGAATGATAATCCGCAACATATTTTTCAAGTATTAACCAAGAGAGCAGAATTGTTATTAAAGTACAGTACTGACCTAAACTGGACAAGTAATATATGGATGGGTGTAACTGTTGAAAATCTTAACGCAAAAAAGCGAATAGATTTTTTACGTGAGTCCGATGCATCTGTAAAATTTCTTTCATGTGAACCCTTATTGTCTGATCTGGGAACAATTAATCTGGATAAAATTGACTGGGTAATAGTTGGCGGAGAATCCGGTCCCGGGGCCAGGCCAATTAGAGAGGAATGGGTTTTAGATATTCAGGATCAATGCAAAGAAGAAAATATCCCGTTTTTCTTTAAGCAATGGGGTGGAGTAAATAAAAAGAAAAACGGAAAGAAGATAAGAGGAGTTGTCTATCAGGAAATGCCTGAAATTGTCCATTATTGAAACTATAGTGCTTCTGATATTGGATAAAAACATCCTTACCTTTGTAATATGTATTACCGCAGGAAAATATTGATGTCCTTATTACAGGTTTTTGATAACCAGTTGGATAAGATTGTCCTTCAGAAATTACTTTTTTTACTTTCGAAGCAACAGGAAAAAAGCTCCTACCACTTTGTTCCCTATAAGTTAGGATGTTTCTCTTTTCAGGCTAATGCCGATTTAATTACCCTTAGCAAATATAAACTTGTGTATTCTTCTCAGATATCCTGGAAGAAAATTGACAACAGGGATTATTTAAGTGAATTGAGCGCAAAAGACCAGGCCTCCTTAAAACATGTTAAATTTCATTTTGGAAGCCTGAGCAGAGAGGACCTGATAAAATATACCTATAAGAATTTCCCGTTTTACGCTATCAACAGCAAGATTGCAGACGATGTGCTGAGCAGTGATGAATATAAATCAGTCCGGGCGCAAAAACCTGCACACAACGAAAATATTTTATTCACTATTGGTTACGAAGGCATTTCGATTGAACAGTATATCAATAAACTGATCCTGAATGATATAAAAGTATTGTGCGATGTGCGAAAGAAATCATTCAGCATGAAATACGGGTTCAGCAAAAGTCAGTTGAAACATGCTTGTGAAAGTGTTGGGATTGATTACATGCATTTTCCGGAACTGGGAATTGATTCAGACAAGAGACAGCATTTGAATGATCAGAAAGATTATGACAATTTGTTTCTATTTTATAGATCTGTTACTCTGGAGAAAGAAACAGTCAGGAAAGAAGAGCTTTTATCAGTGCTCAACACCAATAAGCGTATTGCGCTTACTTGTTTTGAAGCTAATGTCAATCAATGTCACAGGAAGCCATTGGCAGAATCAATCTCCTGTATGCGGGGATTTTCAGCGGAACTCAAACATATTTAATGACAAGGAAAAAAGTCCTGATAACCGTATCGACCTATCCATTACCATCCAGGGTGTTTTATCCGAAAATTGAAACTCAACTTAAACTATTTTAGAAATGATATATAAATTTACTGAGATTTTTATAAATCAATAATGCTTAAAAGAATTATCAAGCCATGACAACACAAAACGAATATTTTCCTCAAGAGGTATTTCATCCCGGTGAAACGCTGTCTGAGAAACTGAGTGAAATAGGCATCAGTGAGAATGAATTAAATTTTCTTACTGGGGAAAAGGCAAAGGCTATTAATGCCATTTTAAGAGGCAATCGCTCGATCACTCAGGAAATTGCATTGATACTTGAAAGCATCACAAAAATACCGGCACATTTCTGGCTGAAAAAACAGAAACGTTACAACGAATACAAATCAAGCCTGAAAAAGTATGTTTTGACTAGATAAAAAAACTGAAAAATGAACTTTTTCAAAACAGCAAAATGCCAAATAACAAAATACTCCAGACAGCAAAAATATTTTGTAAATCCAAATGATTAACTAATCAATACCATTCAAACCCATGGATACAGATGAATTGTCACAGGAAGCATACGAAGGGATCATTATTGAAGCAGAACGGTTGACCCATGACCTGACATTGCATTACGGACTGCTTTCCGGTGATTGCGAAGATGAAAATGAATACCTGGATAAGGCTGAAATACTCACCAAAGAGATCATGCAGGCAGATGAAAGCCTCCTGGATGATATTTTCTGGGGAGATCCTCCGGATAAGGAAAAACTGAACATCACGTTGAAGAAAATTATTGAAAATATTGAGAAAATCCGGGAGATCCCGTTTGACAGGCGGCATTTCGACTGAATATTTCAGTCTTTTCTGCCAACTATTCAATACATTTCCTAAATTGCATTGAAAACTATTCTACGGATTTAGAAAACCACAGGTAAATTTTCACCGTAAGAACAGGATGTTTGACCAATCTTATATACAATGAAAAAGCCAGTATTGATTACCCTGACCGCCCTCTTTTTTGCGGCAATGATTTCCTGTGAAAAAGACACTCCGGTGGAAGTGAACACGGCCAAAGTTTTAACAGATGCCCTAAAATCGGAATTGATTGCTGCAACCGACCGGGTTTTCCTGGAAACTTCCACACCGGGTCTCATTGCCCTCATCTCTGTCGAGGGCGAACCGGACTTCCTCGTCAAACGAGGAACTGCCAACCTGACTTCCAACGATCCGGTGCATGAAGACAATGCATTCAGAATTGCCAGTGTTACCAAGACTTTTACCGGTACCGCCGTGCTTATTCTCGCCGGTGAAGGCCTGATCAATCTCGATAGCTCCATTGCATTCTATCTTCCGGAATACAATGTTCCTTCCGGTGATGCAATCACCGTGCGTATGCTGGGCAATATGACCAGCGGATTGTTTGACTATTCAGAAGATCCGGGAATGTGGGAAAGGTTCATCACCAGTGGCTATACCCTTGCTTTCCCACCCGATTCCCTGCTTGCCATCGCTTTCCGCTACCCGCTGAATTTTATGCCGGGAACAGAATATGAGTACTGCAATACCAATACCGTACTGCTTGGTTTGCTGCTTGAAAAAATTACAGGAAAACCGGCCGGACAGGTGATCAGTGAGAAGGTCACGGAACCGCTGAACCTGGGAAATACCTATTTCGGCGGTCCGTATTACTTGAATACTCCGTATACACATGGCTATACCCTCGGTGATGATGGCCTGATCGATGCCACTAACTGGAATCCTTCCTGGGGATATACCGCCGGTGCCATGATCTCGAATTTTGATGACCTGAAGAGATGGGCACGCCTCCTCGCAGACGGGACATTGCTGTCTGACTCCATGAAAAATGAGAGGTTCAGCTTTGGCCAGTATGATTATGGATTCTGTGTTGAATTGTGCCGTTATAAAGAAGATCACTGGATAGGCCACCCAGGTGTGATTCCCGGTTATAATACACAGGTTTGGTATAACCCGGCCAGGAAAATTACTCTGATTGTCACCTCAAATACCGAAGTTGGTCTCCCTGCCCAAACATTGATGATAGAATATATCATTTTGCTGGGAAATCTATAGAGCAAAACGCATTTTGCCTGTTGCCCGGTTTGCTGCAATCTCCTGAAAAATAGCTTCCTGGCACATCCTGCCAAATTTTTTTCAAAAAAAAATAGTCCTGAAATTTTCATGTCACCAAAAAGTGACTTATCTTTGTCACCGAATGGTGACTAAAATTATAGCCATGAAAAAGAAAAATTCAACACAAAGGAACAGGGAGCAATCTATGCAAAAACTGGTTGACGCGGTTGGTAAGATCATCATCAGGGATGGCTTTAAGAACATAGGGATCAATGCCGTAGCCACGGAGGCCCGTCTCGACAAAGTGCTCATATACCGTTATTTCGGAGGTCTTGATGGTTTGCTTCGTGAATTTGCCAAACAAAGGGATTTCTACATCAAAACATCGGAACTGATAAACAAGGAAGTTGAATATACCGGCAAAGATGGGCTGAAAAGCGTGATCATTAAAATATTGACAGGACAACTCCGTGAACTTCTTGGGAGCAGGGAACTTCAGGAACTGATGTTATGGGAGATGCTTGAGAAAAACGAATTAACCGGAGCAATTGCAAGGGAAAGGGAAATGAAGGGTTTTGAACTGAGCATGGCTTTGAAAAGAAAAATGGATATCCGGAATAACGACTCTGATGCCGTGATTGCGTTGCTTGTATCAGGAATTTATTACCTGGTATTAAGGTCCAGGACAGTGGATGTCTTCAACGGCATACAGCTTAATTCGGAAGAAGGCTGGCAGAAAGTGGAAAACGCAATAAAACAAATTGTTAATACTTACTTTAATCAATAATTAAAAGATCATGAAAGCTATAGTATTGAACGGGAGTCCTAAAAAGAACGGAACGATAGCCACGTTGTTAAGAAATGTAGTGGCGGGGAGTGGAAACATCGATAAACTGGACTGGATCAACGTGTATGATCTGTCAATGAAACCCTGCATCGGTTGCATGAGATGCAGGAAGGAAGAACGGTGCATTTTGCCTGATGACGATGCGCATAAAGCGGGGAAGGCAATTAATGAAGCTGATGTCCTGATTGTCGGAACTCCCACATATTGGGGAAACATGAGTGCGTTGTTAAAAATGTTGCTGGAAAGGAATGTTCCTGTTTTCATGGGAGAGAGTAAAAGCGGGATCCCGGTTCCCAGGCAAAAGGGCAAGCAAGCCGTCATTGTATCGGCCTGCACAACGCCCTTTCCTTTCAATATTATTTTCCGGCAAAGCCGGGGAGCCGTCAGTTCTGTGAAGGAGGTATTGAAGTATGGTGGTTACAGGATCAGGGGTGTTTTGGTGAAGCCGGGGACAAAGAACAACAAGACCATTTCCGGGAAAAAAATAAAAAAGGCTAACAGAATAGGGGCAAAGCTATAACAGTTTTGCTCCTGAAGCTTCCGGCCGGAGCACAATTCTTTAAAGGGATGATCATAAAAACCAGGCCTTATCAGGATTTTGTGGCCTTCAATCCAAACCTGGGCGTGAAAAAGCCTGTAAATATGATCATAAGCCTTGAACTGGAATTTATTTACCGCAACAGGAACTGGACAAAGTTCGTGATCGGGGTTGGCCGGTAGTTTTACCTTTTCAAAACCATATCCCCGGAGCTTTATCTCGGACCCGCGATATACTTTGCCCATCTGGAATATATTACCGTCGTGGATAGTGATGATCCAGGGGAAACAGGAACAGAAGAAATTGAAAAATATAGTTTTGGGAGGATTGTCAAACCAAAAGTGGTCTTGTCTGTCGGATATTATTTTAAATAAGTCCCTCCGTTTTAAGAGGTTCTCTTTTTTCCCGGAAAAGATTCAAGGCATGGCATAAACTTTGAACCATGATACCTGATCATTTTATAAGCTGCTGAATTATCAATAATGTAAATAAATATGTCAGAAAAACGGCCAGGATATTGGCAGGTGTATTTGCCGGTATTATACTCCTGCTCCTTGTCTTAATTCTGCTTATCAGGATCCCTTCCTTTCAGAATTATGTCACCGGAAAGCTCGTCAATATCATTGAAAGAGAAACCGGTGCGGAGGTGAGCCTGGAAAGGATACTCATAGTATTCCCGGAAACGGTCTC
>JAGYLD010000012.1 GCA_018401355.1 Bacteroidales bacterium | reverse complement strand
AGGAATGGGTTGATTGGTTTAGGGAGCAGATGGTGGAGTTTTACAATGTTTTATACCCAATATGGAAAAAATTAAATTCGTAACTATTACAGCTAATGATGGCTCCATAGAATTTGGATTATGTTAGATGGGAAGTATTTCTGGATTATCCGGAGTAAACTGAACAGTCAATCCGGAGTAAAGTAAACAGTTTTCAAACAAAATGATTTAGTCTCGTAAGCTTTTGAATTAAAACTCAAAAGCAATGGCAATTAGACACATAGAGCTATTCATGTTACGGGAGTTATTTCGATTAAAAGACAAAGGCTGCCTAAATCATTTATTTTGTAAAGCCATAGCATATTGTATCCCTCGCTGGGACAAACTATTGAATTACCTTAAGGATGGCTCCCTGGAAATCGACAACAACCTGACAGAAAATACCATACGTCCCATTGCTCTGAGAAGAAAAAACTATCTGTTTGCCGGATCCAAAAGAGGAGCGGAAAGGGCTGCCATGTTCTATTCCTTCTTCGGCACATGCAAGTTAAATAATGTAAACCCTTTTGACTGGTTGAAAAAAGTACTGAAGATCATTCCTGAATATAAAGTCAATAAACTAAACGAACTTCTGCCTAAGAATTCATAAACGTTCTAATTAACAAATGTGTTGGCAATGATAGTATAGTGAAATTATGGATAATATCGTACGACTACCTTGGGTTTATGCTTACGTGCCTTTAATACATTCATAATCAGATTTTTAACACAATTTGCCCCAAAATTGCACAAAATCCAGGTTCTGAACATATATTCATAACCTGCCCGATATGTGTCCGGAAAAAAAAGTCTGCTCCATATTGCAACCCCATGTGATTATCTGACAATTATAATTAATATAGACTATTTCATAGACTAAATCCGACTAAATGATCATTCAGTCAGGCCCGGGACCTTCTTACTCTCACATGCAGGCCCTGGATTTTTTTATCCCTGTCGTCCCGGGCCGGTGTACGGGTCCTTTTACCCTTCACGGGCAGGAGCGGGCACCTTCACCCTCTCACGGGCAGGCCCTGGATTTTTTTATTCCTGCCATCCCGGGCCGGTGTGAAGGTCTTTTTACCCTCCGGGGGGAGGCCCGGCCCTCTTTTCCCTTCCTTTTCCCGGATCCGGCATTTTTTTAGTCCGGGAAACCGGCACCGGGGTGGTTCGGAGATTCGGCTTTCCTTTTAATGCTGTGTATTGATAATTAATAAGTTAATGGATTTATCTCTCAATACGGCCCCGGGTATGAACAAACAGGTGTTCATAAATAACAGTTAAACATGTCAAGCAAATTTGCAAAATCCATCAATTTTGTTATATTTGCATAACTTTAATGATGTAAATGGAAGATGCGATCATAAACAAGATCCCTTTTGAGCATTTAAGTCGAAAAGAAGCTGATGCACAAGACTATTCTCCATACGCTAAAATGACTGTTGCTCTGCGGGGATATTTGGTTTTTGAGAAAAGAACCTGCGACAAACTTTCTCGTTATGAACTCTACCAACGCCACCAGCACGATCCGCATTCTCTCAAACTGATTATGAACAAAACACATCCAAAGTATAAATTCATAACACGAGAACAATGGGAGGGCATCCATACAAACCGTACTACAGGCCCCTTGGCCGAAACGTCCTGATCAATCCGATCAAAGAAGAATCCAGGTCTAAGATTATTGCACCTAATAAAAAGGAGGCTAATCTTATGAAAGGAGATGTTCTTGCTACGGGACCGGGCACACCAGACTGGAAAATGAGTGTCAAACGCCGTGATATAGTCCTTTTTCATTCCCGGGACCGTATTGAAGTGGAACACGATAATAATGTTATTGTTATACTGGACGAGGCCAACATCATAGCTAAATTCTAAATCCATGGAACTGAGCGAGCACGAATTCAATAGTATCAAATCTCCGTTCAATTATGTTGTCACCAAGTCAATCCGAAGAATGGACAAGGTTCACCTGGGCGGCCAAAAGATTTTTTTGGATACATCGTATGCACCTGAAAATCACCAGGAGGTTATCCATGAGGTCATACAGGTTCCGGACCGGTTAATATATTCTCGCAAGGACACCATGCCCCGGTCCATGCAATGGGATACGGATATGGAGTTACAGGTAGGTGACATTGTGTGGGTGAACTATTTGGCTGTCATCAAGGCTCATCGGTTTACGTACAATGGGGAAACTTATTATTTCTTTCCTTATTGGCGAATATACCTTACAATCCGGCCATGGGATTACCAAAAGGACAAAAGAAGCCTCCTGTTGGATTATAAGTCTCTTATGGGGCTGAGTATCTCCCCGGACCAAATCATCAAAAACTGGCAGCAAAACAAAGTCCTGTATCTGAATTTGGATGAAGGTCAACCCCCGGAGATTGTAACCCATAATGAAAGAAAAGCAAGATTGCCGGATAATTTATTGATACAGCAACGTAAGTCAGGCAAAATCACCATATTGAGTTATTTCAAGGTAGTCATGCTTAATGGCTATGTGTTGTATGAAAGGCCTAAGGTTTCAAAACACAAGTTTTTCTGGGCTCCGGGCAAAAAGGCTGATGGTATTGGTATCATCCGGTATATGGGCAAGCCTAACCGACAGTACCGGGAACCGATATACCATGATGATGATTATGTTAGAATAGGGGATCAAGTTCATTTGGCGTTCAATTTTGGTAAAAAACTGGAAAACCCCATTCATGCAGAATTTGATAACGGCAAAGTGTATTATGTAACTCAACGCAGGTATATGCGGGGAATTTTTAAATAAAAGACCAGGATTATGAGAATGGACCAAGAAAAATTAAGACGTGTAAAACAGATTACTTTGAGTGATGGTGCTGATGACGTGCAGGTTCCGGCATTAAGTTTTGACACATACGATGTGATTCTTTATGGGATGAAGCATTATGATACTGTACAAACCATGGCATTGAAAAGATATTATTTCAAACCATTATCTTTTCTGTCTCCTCTTTATGTATCAAAATTGGATCCCCCGAGAAATGACAAAAACAGGATTGTTTTAGTGCGTGGATCCAGTTGGTTAACTATCCGTAATATTTTCCATAGTTTTGATTATCATACTTACTTACCCCGTTTGTTATCCACAGAGGATTCGTGTCCACATATTCCGGATGAAGAAATAACCGCTGCTTTTTATAAGGCTCAAGACACAGGGTTTGTCAAAGATGATGAAATGACTGATTTTATCCATAAGGTAAGCAAGTTAATCGCATCCGAGGGTGATATTGGCGTTGATACAGATTTATCTACTGCAGATAAGATTGATCAGATTTTAGAAGTCGGTGGGAAGTTATTAAAGCACAAAAACCGAAAGTATGGAGACAGTATTTTTTCACCCATACACATTTTTTCCAAAGATAGCAATGGTTTGGCTTCCCGGCTGGATGAGAAGATAGCCAGGATACAACAGACTGACTACCCGCAGGAGAATGATGTATGGGATTTGTGGGGATACATAACATTGTATTTGGCACACAAAGGATGGAATGATACAGACAAAATAATGAACTAATTGTTTAGCGATATTCCCAAAACATTAAACAGAAAAATGGTCAAATGATCAAAATACCGGGAAAACAGTTAACGAAATCGAACGTATGTTAAACAAAATCATATATAGGGTTAAGATATTTTTTTATCATTCTCCGGAAAGTCCGGGTGAATTAATGTATCATCAAAACTAAGATTATGAAAGGAAAACTTGCAAGAAGCTGGATGCCTTTTTTTGCCGGGTTATTGATTATGGGTATAGCGTGGCTATGTTATAATCATTACACCGGCACTGATCCTCCCAGCACAAAGTATCAGCAAGGGGATATTTTATTCCATAGTGATAAGATTATCATTATCACTGATATTCTGCAACAGGAATATGACCGGGGTCCTCCGGAGGATTTTTATTGTTTTGTAACATCCTCTCAGAGTACAGGGAAAATGCACGTTGGCTCTATTAGGGTTTCGGAATGGGATAAAATTAATATGGTAGTGGCCGATCAGGACGACAAACAAGCGTTTTATGAACTAAGTTATAATGCAAAAAGTGAAGCCTGGTTATGGTTAAAACACTATAACGATATGCAATCCCTTGCCTTAATGAAACTATTATCATATAATCATTATCATCCCAGGATGAATAAGTAACGATAGGAAATCATGGGATGGTATGCGGGGAGACCTGGATTGGTCCGGCAGGATTCATAACCCTGCATTGAAGGTTCGATTCCTTCCCCCGCATCAAAATCAAATTAATTGTAAACCCTTTAAATTGGGATAACAGTCATCTGGCAGACAAATTTTTAAAGCAGTCATAACTATAACCACATAGAATATGAAAGCACAAGACGTAAAGGAAACGGTCAGTAAAACAAAAGACAGTCAACGCAACAATGATTTGATTGAGGCTACAATTCAGGGTATGGCATTGGAAAGGATGTTTGTAAAAGAAGGACGTAAGCATTCTTTGTGGAAAAAACGTATGCGAAGGAAGGCCAAAATGGTTATTATTAATAATAAGATCAGATTGTTTTTTGGGTTACGGCCCAAACATAATCGTTATTTTGTATATTTGAAACAAAGGGGGTGATTTGGATTTAGACGGCTATAGGAGTTGTGTCATGGTGTTTTCTTTTTTTAACTGGCGACTTAAATCTATCGTATGTGCCGTGCCGTAAGGCAGCCTGAGCACCGGGAATAACGGGATGCCTGTGAACAGAAAGAACCGTTGCTTTTTTCAGATTTACGTTGATTAGTATTTACGTTTTTTGAGTATTTTTTTTCAGTGACATGACAAGCATTGCCGGACAGGGGTTCGAATCCCCTCACCTCCACCAGTTAATTTAAAATTCATTGTATGTGTAATTTAAAGAAGTTTTATTGGGAGCAGTATAATAACTTTCTTGGTTATAAGGTCAGGCGTTTATTTCGCAAGTATGACTTTCCTAAAGCTCCCGGGCAAATAGTTCCATTCAGAGGAATTGATTGGAAGAAAAAGCAAAGTGGAGAATGGGGTTCCGCTCCCAGTTATACCAATTCGGTTTATCATCCGGACAATGTTATTTTTTCACCCGAGGGGACGGTAAAAATTATTACGGAACGAGCAACCACGATAGGATATGATTGGAACGGAATTTTACAAGCCAGGGATTATGCTTCGGGTATGATGATGGGGCCGGAGGAAACCATATTGCCGGGAAGGTTTTTTGAGGTAGTGGTTAATTCTACAAAGATGGGACCGGGATATTGGCCATGTTTTTTGTGGTTGTTTCGTACAGAAGGGAATGCTAAGAATGTATGTCGTCAAAGAAAAGTTGATTGGCCTTTTAGCAGTTTGGTGTATAAGGACCCGAAGATACAGTATGTGCAAGGAACCCGGGCAGAAGATTTTCATGTACCGTATTTTGAGGTGGATGCAGGGGAAATGTTTATACATGATACCAATGATCTGAAAAAGGTAACCATGTCCACACACTGGGGATATTCAGACCAAAGGCGTATGTTTAACTCCACAAATTATTTTGATTTTGATGAAGTGCCTCAAATGCTTGTTTGCATCCAAATAATTTTCACCGGAGAAACGATAGATATTTATTATAATGGGGTATTGATGTATCGGGCTCCATTTGGTTGTCCACGCCCGATGGGTGAAAGGGTGGTGCCCATTATTTCGGATGCTGTACTCAAGGGGAAAGATTTTCCTCCGGCGACCATGTATAATTGGTTCCAGGTTATTTCTTATCAGACCGGAGTGTTGGAATAGGGCAATTTGACATCCTATTTTCGCTTTTCTATCTTTGCTTTAACTGTAAAATAATAAAATCGTAGAACAATGGAAGTTATTTTTTATAAATCGGACGACAGCACAGGACAAAGTCAGCTTGCCAAAGCCGTGGCTAATTTAAAGTATCCTGATGCAACAGTGTATGACACTAAGGGTAGTGACAATACGGCTATGGCTGCTTTTATATCCGGACTGGATGATGGTTCATGTGATGACATTGTGATTTGTGTGGATCTGGTAACCAGCCATGCCGAGGGTAAGTTTACCGCTGCCCAGGCCATTGACCTGATCGCCAAACTTAAATCATCCAAACAGGGTGAGACTTTAACTGGTACTTGTCAGGCCAATTCCACCAAGACAGAAATTAAACTGGCGGCTTCTGGCCCCAGTGAGACGGATGATGCGTATAATCTTAAACTGATCGCCACAACCGGGGATGAAGCAGTTGAAAGGTTGATTACAGATTATGATGGGACAGACAAAGTCTGTACGGTGGCCGAAACTACCAACGCCATTGATGCGTCCGAAGATTACACGGTGTACTTGTGCGATCACTTGTATATTGTGGGTGAGACGTATGGAACAGCCAATGCCGGTAAGTTGGCGTGGGATACATTGTATTCCACAACCGTTCAAACTCCTTTGATTATTGGGTATATGAACAACGCTTCAACCCTATATGAAAAAGTGAGCAAGACGGCTACCGGAATTGCAGCAGGCACGTTGACGGATACCGGAGAATTTACTTCCGGGGATTATGACGGGTTGGATTATTACGTGTACATCGAAAGTGCTACAACCGGTGGCGGACAATCCCGTAAAATTACATCCAACACAGATAACACACTGACCCTGGAGGCTGATTGGGATACTACGCCTACAGGTACAATAGTGTATCAGGTTGTAAGGGAAGGTAAGCGGGCATTGTGGAACAAATATTTGCCTTATGCCGTTTGTACTTATCTGAGTGAAAATGACGAAGAGGTGCAAACTGAATGGAATAAAATGTTGGATCGCTATGGCGATTTGGCCAATGGGCAAAAATACTCTTACCAGGACTTGGCTACGGTTGAAGAATATGTTGACAAAGGCAAGGTGATTGCTGATGCCGTATGGCAAGGCGTGGTATCTTAGGATATTCTCCCTACCCAGTATTCCAGACCCAGGGGCTGTTTTTGCATAAGACGGCCCTTTTTTATGCTATTGAGTTTGGGTTTTGTAAGTTATAATTTTGCCATACAACGATTTTATTATGGCCAGTCTTGATGACTTTGATTTTACAGGTTATTTGTATGACCCCACTCTGCCTGACCGGGATTTAATTTCTGCTCTTGAGAAATTCCCTGAATTTAAGGTGCATATCTCAAAACATATATCTCGTGCTACGGTGATACGATATATTATTATGATGTATGACTTTAATACAGAGATGCCTGAATATTTCCCGGATTATATGGTGCGGAAAAGAGAGGTTGCTCGAATTTCCGGGTTCAAATTGAGGGACGGGGATCGTTTTCGTGAAGAAGTGGAAGATATTTTGATTGGGGAAAATCAGCAGGTAAATGATATGATTGTGCGGTATGTTAAATTATTTGAAAACCCAGATTATGTAACCTATGTAAGTTACTGGTCTATGTTAAATGCCGAAGTGGTAAAATCTTTGGCGGCCAATGATGCCAAAGAAGTCAAGATAATACGGGAAAACATAGATAAACTAAGGCAAACCATTGGGGAGCTTTCCCGGGAAATATTCAAAGGGGATGACTCTAAAAGTTTGCGTAGGGCCTTGTATCGTGGTATGGAGCGGGATAAATTAGGCATACGCCCGGAGGAAAAGGCGGAAATGTTTGCTCCACCGGGAGAGCGGCTACAACTTCTGCGGCCTGACGGGCAGCGCGTCGACATTCGCAAAATCCACGCACAACGTAATCTCCATCACCGACCCGTATTATGGATCATAAGATACCTGATGAAATATTATCTCAGTATCAAGACGCAGAGAGGTATGTATGGATTAATACAGAAGATCCCGATTTGTTTCCTATTCGTATAGATGTTTTAGATCTTATACAACGTACTTACCGTTATTTTAATTGGCCGGAACCAAAAGATTTCCCACCTATAGAAAAAATGGCTAATTATGGACTACCGGCTTGCGAACAATATTTCAAAAGAGAAGTTTATCCTGATAAACTTTTGCAGTTGGAATCCAAAATACGTAAACGTCCTTCAAAATCTAAAGAAACGCATATTAAAAGGGAGTTGGATACAATCAATTTGTTTTATGAGGCACTTGAGACGGAACGTGACAAATATCGAAAAGAGATTGACTGGATAGAACGACAATGGTATTATCGGTTGTTCGGATACTGGGTAATGATTAATGGCAAACCTACATATTTAGTGGGAACGCATTGGTGGTATTTGAATTACTGGTATTTGGATACTGTATTGCCTGAGTACAGGGACCGGGATAGAAGGTGGTTTATGGCGGCCCGGTTTGCTTTTTTAGATACTACGACTTTCAAAAATATAGATCCAAAAACCAGGAAGCCTATTCCTGATGAAAAAGGTAATTATGATATGATTGACCTGGGTCGGAGAGTTTGTTATGGTACAAATAATCCTAAGTCCAGGCGTGTTGGGGATACATCAAAGAGTGAATGTGATGCTTGCGAAGAAATCATCCGAAGAAAAGAGGGCCGGCATGGTATTCAGGGTAAGGATGATAAAAATGCAGAAACGGTATTTAGCAATCATTTTGTCAAACCGTTTCGTAAACTGCCAATTATATGGAAGCCTATGTTCAATGCTTTGGATCCCAAAAAGGAATTAGCTTTTGTATCGGATGATATACAGGTGCGTATGGATACCAAAGTGGATTTTGCCACTACTGCTGATCGCTCTCATTATGATGGTGAGAAATTAATACGCTATCATCGAGACGAACCCGGTAAGTGTAAGTATGAAGATATAAACAAGGCACACAAAGTGGTACGGGAGTGTTTGTCTCTTGGTGATGAGATAATTGGATTTACGCAATATACTACTACGGTAGATGAAATGAATCAAAGGGGAGGGACTAATTATCTTAAATTGAGCAAGGGATCGCATTATCAATTAAGGGATAAAAACGGACGTACCCGTACTGGTTTGTATAACATTTTCTTTCCGGCCCGGGATGGATTACAGGGATTTGTCGGGCCATACGGTGAATCGGTGATTGATACCCCTACCAATGAACAGGCTTTGTTTATCAAAAAAAGTATAGGGGCCCGGGAGTTTTTGGCCAACAAACGAGAGGCCATGAAATTGGAAGGAGATATTGAATCGTTGAACGAAGAAAAAAGACTGTTTCCGGAAAAGTTTAGGGAATGTTTTACCCCGCCGGCAAAAAATGTGTTCTTTCGCATGGATATCCTGGAAGAACGTATTGGACAGTTGCGGTTTGGAGATCCTTTGGTACGCCGTGGGGATTTGATATGGAGTAATGGCAAGTTCACTACAGTTGAATGGAGAGACAATGAAGAAGATGGACGGTTTTATCTTTCTTATATGCCTCCGGATGGTCAAACCAATATGTTTTTTGTGCGGGATGAACAAAAATTTCCTATCTCACATACCCCACGGGTGGTTGGGATAGATGCCTTTCGATTGGAAAAAACAGAGGGATCGAGAATGTCCAATGGTGGTATTGCCGTATTCTGGGGTCGGGACCTGGGTGTGGATCCTTTGGATAAGGATATTCGGGAATGGGAATCCAATCGTTTTATACTTACATATTCTCATAGACCGGAGACTACGGATGAATTTGCCGAAGATGCGTTAAAAGTATGTATATGGTTAAATGCAATGGCGTATCCTGAAAACAATATAGATTTGATTGAAAAGAAGTTTTCTGAATGGGGGTATGGAGGGTATTTGCTTTATGATGTGGATTTTAAAACCGGTAAAATGAAAAAGAATGCTGGTTGGTATTCTACCATTTCTACCAAACAAGACCTGTTCAATTTACATCGGGATCATATTAAGGATCATGGCTTACGGGAAAGGCACGAGGATTATCTGACAGAATGTATGGCCATACCTTCTATTGATAAAATGACTGATTATGATTTATTTACAGCATGTGGTGGGGCGTTACGGGGTATAAATTCTCAGCAGTTAGATTGGGTGATGCAAGAATTCAAATTACAAGATAGTCATAATAGTTCTGATGGATGGCTGCCCGTTCATTCATATTAAGTTGAAATCATATTTTTTACAAAGTACCTTTGTCTAAAACCAAATAATCTGTGAGAAGCATTGATAAATACAATAGTCATCAGTATTCACTTCCTGTAGATATAGAGAATCCCAAGAAAAAAGGTAAGGATTATTGCAAACGTATGGCCGAGGGTATTTTTTCTATTCACATGCGTTCGGTATCCGGCATCCCCCTGGGAGAACAATCCCGGTTTCCGTATTTGCGGTCTTATGGAGATGGTTCGCAATCCATTGACAAATATCTTGATTATTTCTTTAAGGATAAAGCGGATGGAGATGATGCTGTAAGTCCGGTCAGCGATATAGATGGTGCGACCTCCGGATGGACTTCTAAGAATAAAGAGCGTATTCGCAAGGGATGGATGAATATAATGTTAGATGTTATTTCTCCGGCCCCTAAAGTTTTAAGTACCCTGGTATCAAAATTTGGGAAAAGCGAGTATGATGTTGTATGTGATGCGGTTGATTCATTTTCTTCACTCCAAACAGAACTTGCAAAAGCCAATTTGTGGGCCGAGCGATTTATGATGGATTTCAACAAAAGGTATTATGCCCGTATGGGTGTGGAATATGAACCCAGTGAATTTATCCCTGAGAGTTTGGATGAATTGGAAGTATGGGAAAAGGAAGGAGGCATCAAATTACCTTATGCTATGATCATGGAAGATATGGCGGCCAATACCATGGATGAAAGTGGTTGGAAGGAAATTAAGAAAAAGATGATGGCAGACGCTGTGAATTTAAGGTATTTTGTATGTAAGGATGATTATAATGAAGAGACCGGATTGGTGGAGTCCAAATATGTGGATCCGTATGAGGCTATTGTGCAATATTCTCAGTATAACGATTATAGGGACGCTGAGTATGCCGGGCATGTGGAAAAATATTCCATATCGAAACTTAAAATATTGATGGCCGATTACGATTTGAACGAAAAGGAATGGGCAGAAATAGCTAATTCTTATTCAGGTATTAATGATAATCCCGGTGCTGCGGATTTTGAGTATTATAATAAATCCAACAACGATGGTGAATATGGTTATGATTTTTACAAGGTAGATGTTTTTTGTTGCGAGTGGATTACTACGGATGCTGACCAGGCACTTATTCGCAAGAATCGTTATGGTAAGAAAAAAGTAATACCTCAGGAACTGGGCACAGAAAATCCCCAAAGTGATAAAAACCAAACCCGTATTAAAAAGGTCCGGATGAAATATATGGCCAAATGGATCATTGGGACTGATTATGTTTTTGACTTTGGGAAGGCATGGGATATTGTTCGGCCCAAAACATTAAAAGAGCCTACTTTGTCTTATCATTTTTATCGCTTACCCGTAAAAAGCATTACAGAGCAGCTTATACCAATTTATGATAATTTCTTTATACTATGGTTAAAGTATCAAAACGCTTTGGCTATGGCTGTTAATGATGGATATGCTATTGACTATGATGCCATTTCCAATGTTGATATGGGAGATAGCAAAATGTCTCAGGAGGATGTCATTAAACGGTTTCTCCAAACTGGTATTTTGATATTTCGTAGAACCAAACCGGGAGGAAACCCATACGATAAGTCACAGGTGCCGGTTTCTCAGTTACCCGGAGGATTGTCTAAGGTTTTTTCAGATTTCCGGGTTGGTTTTTTGATCAATTCGCAGTTGATCGAACAGCTTACTGGTTTTACTCCGGTGAGTATAGGTGGACAGCCTGAAAGGGATGTGTCGGTTACAGCATCCGAAAGAAGCCTGGAAGCTACTAATGAATATTTGGGCACGATCATATCTGGCTATTTGAGAATCAAAGAACTTATGGTGGAAAATGTGACGGCCTGGATACGTTTAAAAATTAAGCAGGGGAAAGGTGCTGATTTTGCTTATCGGAAAAAATATGGAGATGAGTCTGTTAATCTCATTAAGCAGATAGATAAGTATGGTGTGGTTTACTCCTTTGAATTTACTCCTCGTCCAACCGATCCGGAGCGAAAAGAAATATTTGAAGCGGCTAAGGTTAGTTTAAATAGCGGAAGGGATGGTAAACCGGGTATTACCTATGGTGATTACTTTGCTATCATGAACGTATTAAGCAAACGTGGTTCATTAAAGAGGGCATGGATGATATTGAATTCTGCAGAACAACGTGCAAAACGACAGGCTGAAGAACTGGCTGAAAAGAATATGCGGATACAGGCCGAGGAAAACCGCAAGAGTGAAGAACAAAAAGCTCAGCAAGCAGCGGCACAACAACGAGGTAAGGCAGATTTAGAATTACGCAACAAGCGGGAAGAGCTTCAAATAGAAGATCAAAATGCCCAAAAAGAGCATGTTCGGGCAATGGAAAGATTGAGTCGTGAAGGGGAGTTGGATAAAGAATTGAAACGCATTGAATCTCAAAGGAACGATAACAATAAAAATTAATAAACTATGAAATGTCCTTATTGTGGTTCTGATCAAACGGTCAAGAACGGGAAATATCATGACAAGAAAACAGGTGAAATAAAACAAGAGATACATTGTAAGGCTTGCGGCCGGTATCCAAGGATTAGTATAGTACCTCAGGATAAACCTGCAACACCCTCAAAAAATCAGTCTACAAAAAAATTCATACAACCAAGTGCTGGTATTTCTGAAATAGAATTTCGGGAGAAGCACGATAACAGGTATATCTTAACAAAAAAGGCTGCCGCATTGCTTCGGGGGCAATTAGTCCCCGAACCTCAATTTATAGAAATGTGCCATGTCAGACAAAACGCAGGGTACAAGGGTATTGTTGTTCACCCGGATTTTGAGAAATACAGGGGGCGGGCTGGCGGAACATGGTATTGGTCTCATCCGGAAACTATTAAAAAATTAAAAAACGAAGGGCTAATGACATGACTACACAAGGCTTTAGTGAAGAAGAGTTTCGTTCTATCCACTCAGAGCAGGTCCAGGAACTAAAAAAGAAACTCAAGCAAAAAGATACCATACTGTCTAATTATCGTAGAGAGCATGGCAAGCTGGAAGTATTTTTTGATGCGGTAAGGGATGCTATTGAGAAAATAGATCCAATGCCTATTACTTATATTCCAAAAGGTCATATCAAAGTCTCGTCACCCTGTCCGGTGGTATTACATGTAACCGATGGACACATGGGTATGGTACAGCCTCCGGATGAGATTGAAGGTTTTGGCAAATTTAACCCGAAGATATGCGAGAGAAGGCAGTTGGATTTTGTCCGTAAAGTATTGGATAAAGTCCAGTTACAACGCAATTCGTATCGTGTAGATACGGTACATATTCTTGCTACAGGAGATAACGTATCCGGTGATATACATGATGAACTTAAAATTACCAATGCTTTTCCATTGCCGGTGCAAGCAGTTAGGGCGGGTGAGGTTCTTGCTAAACAAGTGGCTATGTTGGCTCCTAAGTTTTCACAGGTTATCGTAGAGTTTCTGGTGGAGGATAATCATTCCCGGTTGACAAAAAAGCCTCAGTCAAAAGAGGCCGGGCAAAACAGTATTAATTATGTAGTTGGTTATGTAGCCAAACTTTTACTGGAAAAACATGCCAACGTAGAATTTAACATATATGAAATGCACGAAGCCGTGGTGCATGTATCTAACCGTAATTATTTGATATTCCATGGTCATGGACTGCCGTCTAATTTTGGGGTACCATGGTATGCCATTGAAAGAAGAGCGGGGCGAGAATCCACGGCTCGTATGGTGGAAATAATGAGGGCCAAAGATCTGGAAAAACGGGCAAAGGAGATAGGATATGACAAATTAGTGTTTGGCCATTTTCATACACCTTTTGAACATCAATTATATAGTTGTGGGGGTAGCGTAAGCGGTACAGATGCCTATGATCATAAATACGGAAGACATTCATTGCCGTATCAATGTGCCTGGTTTGTGCATCCTAAGTACGGGGAATTTGATCGTACAGCATTTTTGTTGGAATGATTTGGAAATGTAAAACAATTTTATTATATTTGCCTCTTGTTAAGGGTAAGTTTTCTTCATACTCGTTCTTTATTTCTGGGGTTATTGTTTAACTACATGACGTCTTAATTTTTTTACCTTCGTGCCCCTGGGGATTTTCCATAATTTCCCCGGGGGTTTTTTTATGCCCAAAAGAGGGGGTGTAAGGCTATTGACATTGAATTTTCACCATGGTAATTTTGTCAAGTAATAACTTTTATACGATATTATTATGGGAGTACAGGAAGAAATTGCCGATATGCTTAAAGATGATCCGAGTATCAGCAGTATTGATGCTGCGGATGGGGAGTCGAATAAGCCGGAACAACCATCCGGGGAAAATCAACCGCAAGAGCCTGCGGAACCAAATGAACCAGTGTCAGAACAACCACAGGATCCACAAAAACCACAGGAATCGGAATCCGATGAAGTCGTTTCTTTTGTCAATGAAGTCCTGGGTACAGAGTTTAAAGATCGTGATGAAGTCAAAAAATCCGATTTAAAGGATCGGTTGGTGGATCTGGAAACAAAAAAATCTTATCAAACAACCAAGAAGCAACTTGCCGAATTGCAAAGTCAGAATCAGGAATTGCAAGGGAAGCTCAATCCCCTTTCCCATTTTGCCAATAAGGATGAGTATGTCAGGCAACAGTTATTGATCAAACATCCGGAGTATGACCCTGCTGTATTGACCAAGGTAATTCGTACAGATGCGGAAAAACTGAATCCTTTGGATGCCGTGCGGCTGAAAATGCAGTTAGAAAACGGAGATATTCTTTCATCCCAACAGGATGTGGATGAAATGATTGAAGATACTTATGACATTGATCTAAGTCAGGATTTTGAGGAATATCCAACCCTGACCCAAAACAAGATAAAATTAAAGGCTAAGGAAGCCAATAACGTTTTCCAGCAACTCAAAAAAAGTGTTGAGGTGCCGGATAATGAAACAGTCAACAAGCAAAGGCAAGAAGTCCTTGATCAGACCAAAAAGGAGTGGAAACCTTTCGTTGAGAAACTTCCCGATAAAATAGGCAAGATCGCCTTTGAGAAAGAGAAGGGAAAGCCATTGTACGAATTTGATATGGATGAAAAGTATGTGGGTGAGATTGTTGAACATGCCGAGGCCATAGCTGAAGATATCGCCAAAAAAGGTATTGGCTATAGCGAAAAGGCCCAGGAGGCATTGATCAGCCAGATCAAAAATCAGTACGTGCTAAATAACCTTCCCAGGATTTTGGAGTCATACGCCAATGAGGTTGTGAGCAACATGGATGAAAAGACCTTCCGTGAATATCATAATCCCAAGTCTCCTAATACGGCCCAGGGGCCCAAAAAGGTTACAACGGCAGACCAGGATCAGAAGAATATCGAGGATCATATCATGAAAAACTATTAAACCGCTCCACAACTATTGTTAAACCTAAAAAAACTATTTTACAATGATTGATGGACAAGCTATTGCCGGTCAGAGGGCCCATAATGTAAGGTCTTTATGGGATTTCGCTTTTGAACCCTCAGTGATCCGCAAACTCTATAAGAGTTATGGACAGGGCTTTGGTGCCCTTGACCTTTTGAGAAGCCTGGGAAGATACGAACAGGTTTCTAACGAAACTTTTTCAGCCATGGAAGAAGTATGGGATGAACAGAACATCGTTATCGGTCCCAACAATATTTCTGTAGCTGGTGCTCAGGGAGCAACAGCCTCTTTTGAACTGGCTGATGAATGCCTTGATACGGATGGCAATTATTACCCCCGTGAAAATTTCACGGTAACCTTTGGCTCCACTGCACTGGGGTTTATTCAGGCTACTATTACCAGTATCACTCAAGCGGTTGATGGCACGGTAACGGTGGTTGTTGAACCCTGGGATGCAAGCAAAACGTTAAGTGCTGATTATGTTTTTGCAGGTGCCGAGGTTGCGGTAAACGATTCTGCATGGGCCGCCGAAACAGGACAACCGAAAGGAACCGTTGTTGGGTGGTTTGAGCGTGAATTTTATGCTCAAATACTCAAGGATACGATTTCTTTTGGAGGTATGGAACTTGCTAAACAGATGTGGCACAAGAAAGAAGGGGTTGGTTTGTTTAATGCCGAATTGGTGCGTGGTGAATTTAAGCTGGACCGACAAGAAGAAGCAGCCCTGTTAATGGGGCAGCCAAATACCAATTCAATTACACAACAGTCCCAGGTTACGCAAGCGAATGTTCCTGTGTACAAAAACAAAGGTGTATATACCTGGATTGCCGAAAAAGGCCATACTTTATCGTATAACGGCACAACCGATATACAGATTCCGGATTTTGATGAAGCTGCTGAGTATTTTGAGTCCGTGGGTATTACGGATGATATTGTCTTGGTACTGTGCGGAGGCTCTTACCTAAGAAGGGTAGAGAATTCCGGCATCAAATTTATGGCCAATCCGATTGATACTACTGCATCAGGTGGTGGACTTCCGGGAGATTATCTGGAAAGTGTGCGTGATGGTAGTAAAACTCTTTTGAATATGAACTTTGGCACCCAGGCTGTTCAGAAAGGTGGAATTACGTTTGTATTCAAAAAGCTGCCTATATTCAGCAATCCTACTCAATTTGGTTTGAGCGGATATAAACTGAATGATGCAGCTATTATGGTTCCGGTCACTACAGTTAAAGAGGCTAAGTCAGGTGTTCGTATCCCCAATCTCCATGCAAGGTATGTGGGATTGAATGGGTATAGCCGTAAGCGTATTATGGCTACTCTGGGAGGTATGGACGGCTTTGCCAAACAGCGTTTTGGTGACCCGGTTGTTTCTGAGATTGACGGTAACAATACGTACTGGCTTTCTCATGTATCCTTCCCCTTCTTTGAAGCGTGGAAAGGCATATTGCATCAACGGAATGATTAATAACTAATAAAGGATCCCCGGGGTTTCCCGGGGGTTCTTTTATAAATCAACTCAATATGTTATACATTGATGATAATTTGGTAAGACTGGATGCGATTCGTGAATATCAGGGAGATGATTCACTGATGACCCGGTTAAAACAAAATTTGGCCAAGATCGATCATTGGCCGGTTAATTACTACAGTTTCAAGTACCGGCCCGGTATGACGGAGAAGGATAAAAAATCCGGTATTACAGAAACCAAAAGGGGAAATTCCTTTCCACTCACTGTAACCATGTCCTCCGATGAAGGAAGTCGCAAGGTGGTGTATTGCACAAATGTCAAACGCAAGGATGGCATGAATATCTACGAACCCAGGATGACAACTTTCAAAAAGTCGTGGATAAAAAGCAAGCAAGACAAAGAATTTGTATTGTGGTTTATTACTTGTGCTCCGGAATATAAATCCGGGTTGATTGTTTTGGAGAACCTGGAAGCCGAAGCTACGGAGGTTGCTCAACAAAGAAGTGTGGCGGCTGGCCCCCATTTTTTCCTTTACAGCGAATTTTCACCTATTGCCGGGGATATACAAAAACTACGCAAACTGGCCATGGCCTGGGGCGTTACCGGTGTGGAGAACATGTCTTTGGATCGTGTGAAAAATCGGTTGTATGATGCGGTTATGCTGGCTGAGAAACAAAAACGCTTTCAGTATGGTTTGAAATCTTTCAACCAGGCCGTACAGGAAGAAAACCCGTTTTTAGACCTGTTGGCTATTGTTACGCAAGCCGAAGATAAAAAAGTGTTGACCTATGATGCCCGGACACACATGTACCTTTTGAGTGATGGAGGTAAAGGAACGGTATTGGCAAGACTGGTGCCATCAGAAGCCAACAAGAAAAAGGAAACTTTGGCTACCATTCTGAGTGCAGATAAAGACAAACTTAATTTGTTGAAAAAGGCCATTGAGGCCCGGGAAAACCCGGACAAAGAAACGGAAATGTTGGGACCGGTAGATTTGAAGGGCAAAGTGGTGGAGGATGAAGTGGTAAATGACAACAAAAAGGGTGGTCAGAAAAAGAAAGGTTCTGTTGAATTTAATAGCGAAACCGATTTTAAAAATTTAAAATGGAGCTTGGCTATAAAGGCTGCTAAACAGGCTGGCCTATCCATGAAAAAAAAGGAAGATCTTATTCCTGAATTGGAAAAGTTTTATTCAGATAAACCGCCATTGGACGAGTAATCGTTCAATTTCTTCTTCTTATTACGTTGCTTTCGTGGACCCGGGGCCATAAATGGTCTCGGGTTTTATATGCTTGTGGTAAGTTGAAATTACATTTTACACAAGGTATCTTTGTGTAAAGAAAAAACTAAACTTGTCATGGCCTCTATAAACGAATCAATTTTTACTTTTGCGATCAATTTTATTCTCAACACAGATACAAAGACACTGACTTTTGAGGATTTGATTGCCGATGATTATAACACTCTTTACGGACTTACTCTGTCCAATGTAAAAGGGTTAATAAAAATTACTTCGCCTTCCGGTACAATTTTGTATGTGAATTCGGGGTGGGGAAGCAATTCTTTTGCTTCTCCGGATATACATGGAGGCGATGGTACATGGAGTAAGGATTTGATAGCTTTGGCTTTGGATGCGGATGACAACGTGGAAAAAGGAACGTATGTGTTTGAATATAAGGTATCTATCAACGGCACGGATCTATCTTATACCATTACCAAACAATATAATTTTCAATACGATGGGGCTACTGTTGTTTTGGATCAGGAAGTTTCTTTGAGTACATCTGAATTAATTTCGACCGATAATACTGACTATTCGGATTGTCTGACTACCAGTGTGAATGTAGAACCTTCATCCATTACCAGGGCTCATAAGATCGTTAAACCAGAAGGTGCCGGGTGCAGTTTTACTGCATCAGCTGATGAAAAAGTACGAACCCTGGGTGGTGGTGAAGATCAAACAGCATGGATATGGACAGGCGTATGGCAAATACAACTTACATCAACCTTGCAATATGTACTTGATACATGGAACGGAGAGAACTGGATTATTGTGGATGATGAGGTTGGCGGGTATGATTCCATTGAGGTTAAAGATTCACAATGTGGATGTAATGTACGCCAATGTGTGATCAATTTAATAGAGCGGTGGAAGGATAAGATCAGTAATGATTATTTCAACGCTCAGGCGATGCAAACCAAAGTGTTAAAGGTTTTGAGTGCCTGGATGAATTATAATATGGCCATGCGTTGTGGGGCAAATGCCGAGGCTTATTGTAGTGAAATATCAACCATTGTCCAGGGAGAGGATTGTGATTGTTCAGAAAGTAATGATGATATATCCATACCAATAGTACCGTGGGAAGAAGCATCTTCTTCCGGAGGATCGGATAGTGGCTCCAATATTACAATGACAGCTTTGGAACCTACCGGAGGTGAGAACAATGATATGCACGTTCAGACATCATCCTGGGACTTATGGTATAAGACCGGTGGGGAATGGTTAAACATGGGCAGTATCAAGGGGGATACCGGCGATACCGGAGGTAAAGGCGACAAAGGTGATACCGGGGATGTGATACCATGGACTATATCTGATACAGAACCTTCCGGGGGAAGTAATAATGACTTTCATGTAAAAACTGACGGGTCTACTGTATGGCAATTATGGCATAAAGAAACTGGTTCGTGGGTATCCAAAGGATCTATGAAGGGGGGCCAGGGTGATACGGGCGACAAAGGTGATACCGGGGATGTGATACGCTGGAGTTTAAGTGCCAATACGCCGACTGGTGGTGATGCAGGAGACTTTCATGTCAAAACCGATGGATCTACTGTTTTTGAATTATGGGAAAAGGTTGGAAGCACATGGACCAATCGGGGTTCTTTTAAGGGCGATACCGGGGACACGGGTAGTAAAGGTGATACCGGGGATGCTGGCGTAAGCATCAAGGGGGATACAGGTGAGATACCGGTTATCGTAAGCGACACTACTCCAACGGGAGCCTCCGAAACGCCAAGCATGGCAGGATATATTTTTATAAAAAGCGGAACAAGTGAAATATGGATGGCCAAAGGTACCGGATCAACTGATTGGATTAAAGTAAAATAATATGGCTTTGTTTTATAACACCGGGGACAGTATTGTACAAGCGAATTTTGCACGCAATTCTATGGGTGCAGACGTGTATTTGTATTTACCGGGTCCTTCATTGAACGTGGTGGATCAAATGGACATATACCAACGTGGTGTGGTTAATGTGGCTGTCAATACCGCTTATCCCAAAGTAAAACCTCACTGGTGGATTGGGATGGATTTGCCTGAATGTTATGATGATAATTTATTCAAAGAAATATTCCATAAAGTTTTTCGCAAAGGGTATATGTTTGAGAAAATAGATGGTATGCCTTTATGTGATTATCCTTTTACATATTTTGCCGATGTATCCATACCCCGCTCCGGTATTATGGATATGTTTTCCCGCAATAAACAAAACAGTCCTTTTGTATGGTTTGCCCATACATTGGGGGTGGTATTACACATGCTTTTTTGGATGGGGTCCCGGCGTATTCATTTTGTTGGATGCGACCTTGGTGGTAGTAAGGATTATTATGATGACCGTATTTTGGCAGAACCATTCAGAGAGAAAAATCAACGGTTGTACAAGAAGCAAAATGACTATCTAAAACAAGTTCATTTTCTTGCATCCCGTTTTGATATAGAATTAATCAGTTGTACTCCGGACAGTCCGATCAATCAATATATGAAGTATTTATCTCTTGAAGAAGCATTGCGACAATCTGTTGTTCGGGTTGGGAAAAAACCACAGAAAGAATATTTGCATATTAAGCAGATTCGTATGAATGAGGCTTCTAAAAACCTGAAGCATATTTATTGGTCTGACCCGATAGATTTACAAGAGAAGGGTATTATAACCGGATGTGACAAAAACCAGGAATGGATGTTACAATGGTGGTGGGATAACTACCATGAACATAATCGTTATCCGGTGATGTTCGCTGATTTTGGTATGTCTGAACAGGGATTGGAATGGTGCCGGTCGCATGGAGAGGTTATTTCTTTGTCGGATATACAATTAGATGCGTGGTATAAAAAGCCTATTGCAATGCAACGCACCCGGTTTAAAAAAACTATATGGATTGATTTGGATGCTGAAATACGTGGCAATCTAAATGAATTGTTTACTGTAAAGGGTTTTGGTGTGGCCGAGGATGCCCCTAACAAGTTCGCCGTGGTGGATGATCCGGTAAATTCAGGTGTGGTGGTATATGAACACATGAACGAAGTGGTAACCAAATGGGCAGAAGCGGTGGTAGGAAACGCTGGATACTATCGTTCTGATCAGGAAATATTGCAGATTGTATTGAATATTCACAAAATACGGCCAACGATCCTCAAACGAAGGTGGCATTGGCTGCGGTTGTTGGGTGATAATCCGCAGGCATTGATTATGCACTGGACTGGCGGGGAGGGTAAAAAAGTTATTCGTAAGCAAATAACAGACAAATGACTTTATATGACATATTAAATATAGTGAATTTTCTTATCAATGAGAAACGTGCCGATCGAGATGTGTTGACACGGGGGCAGTTTAACCGGTTGATACGTGTAAAGAATTTGGAGAAATTTACTTATGAGGTCGATCAAAAGAATTTCGGGAACTTACGTCCGTTCACGGTAGTTATGGGAGAGAACAACACTATGCCCATGGTAATTGATCAAAATGGCTTGGCTCTAAAACCAAACAACTACTACATGACACGTTCTATATCCCATAGCTACCTAAAGAACGGACAATTAAGAGTGGCTCCAATACCTTTGGTTGAGGATGAAAAATGGGATGACATTCTTTCTTCTTCTATTGAATATCCTACCAGAGAGTATCCGGTGGCCAACATTAAAGCTGATTATATACGTTTCAGACCCAAAGATTTAAGGTATGCTACATTTACCTATATTCAAACACCCCAAACGCCTGAAATGGCAATCAAAGTAATCAATGGGTATAATCAATATGATGCAAATAATTCAAGCGAATTGCAATGGGATGAAAATTTACAGGTGGATTTGATTGATATGTTGCTCCGGGATCTGGGTATCTCTATGAAACGGGAGGACTTGGTTAATATAGCAGAAAACGAGGAAGTTAAGAAAATAAAAAGCGATCTTGCATGAACCATTTAAACATATATAATATTATTAACCTAATGTTGGATAAGGATATCCGGGGAAATATCATGACACCGGGCAAATACAACTCCCTTGTGCCATTGGTTAATCTGGAATTGTTTGAACAGGAATGGGACAAACTCAAGGGCTATGTCAGTCGTTCGGGTATTCGGATAGCCGATGCTTTATACCAGGGGTCTCCTTTGATTGCTTTCAAGGAAGATGTTATCAAAGCAGTGATTGATGGGAAAATTACTTTGCCGGAAGATTATGAGTATTTACTGGCCATGCTGGCCAAACCCGGGGTTAAGGCAACTGATAATATTTATCGGGAAGTCACCGAGGTTTCAGACCGGGAATGGAACCGACAAATATCCACTGTGTTAAAAAATGATTTGATAACAGAACCTATTGGGCGGGTTATAGGGGCAAATGAACCCCAGGTGCAGTTTATGATTATTGATAACACATATAATGTGGTTGTCACATATTTGCGGGCACCAACTACGCCTTATATGGATTATTGCATTAACAATGAGAATGATCAAATGATATACATGCCTTCGGGGTATTATGTTAAAAATTACACGTCCGAAAATGAAACAAAATGGAGATGTTATAATGATTCAGATGAAATTATTGCAACTGATGTAGCATATCCCAATCTGCCATCTGATTTAACGGGGGTGCAAGATATATATGATTCATTGACTGTTGAATTTGAATGGAGGCAAACATATTATCTGAATTTGATTAATCGAATTTTGGAAAAACTTGGCATCCCGGCACAAGATCAGATGGTGGCTGAGTATGCACAGTTAGAACAAAAGAAAGGCGAGTAATGCAAAAAAGACAACTGATAGAAATGGTAAAAAGACGGTTGGGCAATGATGGCCGGTTTGGAGATCGCACTATTGCTATGAATATGGGTGTGGCATGGCAGACAGTGATAGGCACATTCAAGGACAAACCACAGGCATTGGACTTTTATACAAAAACATATACCGGAATTCCTATCAGTTATGATGAGAACAAAAGGATTTATTACTCTGAACTTCCAGAAGCTATTATGCACGTATTGGATCCGTCATCCGGAGTAAGGTATATCAATACCACACAGACAGAAGGGGTGCGTTTTGTGCCGATAACATCCCAGGATGTTAAATTGATCAAAGATTTGGATGTAAGCAAGGTTCAAACGGGATTGATTGGATATCTGGTAAGAAATAACCGGGTGGAATACCAGTTTTTGACAGAAGATATTGCCAAAGTTAATATGGATTTGGTGGTTGCTTTTGACAAAATTAGCATGGAGGATGATATTTCTTTACCTCAAGAGTATGCTTTAAACCTCGTGGGATATACGATGGAACTTTTAGAAGGCACTCCTTTTGTGGGACTTCATAATCGCAGGATAAACACAGAACCTAAGTAATGACATTATTGAAGGACATACGGACATTTGTTAAAGCAAGGATTAATCGTGATTCCGAGGATAATGTATTGCAACCCAATGAATATAGGTCGATAAAAAACATGCTTGTAAAAAATGGCCGGGCACGTAATATTAAAGGCACTGTACAAATAGATATGCCGGCTTTGGGTGATGGACCATATTATGCCGTAGCGTGTGAGAGGGATACGGAAAACAATGCTATTCTGTTTTTTTTGGCTTACCTGGGTTCTGAGAAAGAAGGAAGCGATGTTATTGCTCGATATTACCCGGAGACCGGTGAGGTAAAAAAGATATTGGAACATGAATACCTGAATTTTCAGGTGAGTCATCCTATTGAAAAAATCAATTTACTGGAAGGGTTGGCTTATTGGACTGACAATTATCAAACTAAAGAATATCCTTTTTTGGAAAGTAATTATAACCCGCCCCGGAAATTAAATTTATTAAAGGCTCAAAATTATACTGAAAGTGGATGGTGTGGGCATGAGGTATTCTATTATTCGGATACTACGGATTTTGAGGAAAACACATTTTTATTGTATCAAAAAAACATTTTTCGTACTAAGGTCGAAATACTGTACACTACTAATCTCCCTCCCCCTCCCGAAACAGCATCAAGCAATGATTATTACGAATATATCGGAACATTTAATATCCATGAGCATTACCTTGGTATAACTCGCAGGATACTGGATCGTATCAAATATCCTCCGGAATATCCTCCCGCACTTTCTGATCGGGAAGCGGGTTCTAATATAGGCCCAGGTGTTCTCAGTTTTACAAATGGAGTTGGTGATGATGGAAATATGATGATAAACTATGTGCGAAACAGATATTTCCAATTTCGTTATCGGTATATTTATGATGATAACGAACGTTCGGTATGGTCTGGTATATCCGATATTGTTTTGCCGGAAGGTCTTAATTATTTGAGCGAGGCTCAATATGTGCTGGATCAAACCGCCAGTAATGTTGTTGGCATTGATATTAATACGGGGCCTTTTGAGGTTAAGGCTATTGAAATTGCTGTACGGGAAGGGAATACGGGAGTATGGAAAAGGATTGAGAAAATATACAAATATGAGGAAGACGGAACGATAAATACTGACTATAAATCCAACGATACGATTACTTATTGCTTTTATAACAATGTTGCCGGAGAGCCTTTAGATCAGGATGAAACGAGCAGACATTATCATGACATACCCCAAATATCCCGTTGTCAGGAACTTATTGAAAAGAACCGTTTATTGGATGCTAATTATATCAAAGGGTTTGATAATATTAAAGTGGATATAGATAGTCAATTTTTGGATTCTCCTTTAACATTGGAAGCCGGAGCCCCCGAATCATTTTATACAACCAGACACTCAATGTCAGGAGCAAGTCCCGCCGGCCTGAATGGGAAGGTGCAAATGTTTACGCCGGCAGAGGTAGTGGAGGGTGCATATTATTACGCCAACATATACATCCATTATGAGTACCATAGTTGGCCTTATTACACATCGCCAGAGTTTCTATTGCATGCCGGAGTTACTTGCAGGCCCGGATGGACCCCCAATGTTATGGCAGAAAAACTTCGTACCCAAATACAACAAAAACTGGATTCTTTGGGATGTGATGGTCCGTGGTCTGTAACCGTTCCATCTTGGTTACCTAATCATATTCTTGTTCATTGGCTACACAGTTGGCCCGTGCCCCTTGGGGGTGAACTAACTTTGGCAATCATAAATGCTGTTGATTATAATATGTTAACCACATGGGTGGTCTATCCAGGTTTTAAGTCCAATACATTTTATAATGTTGGTATACAATATTTTGATCGGGCAGGACGGATTGGTGCGGTCAATATAGGGGAAAATTCAAAAGTACATAGTCCTTCATTTAATTCTTTACATCCAAATCAAGAAGCCTTCATAAAACGGATACTCCATTGTCGCATTCATCATCAACCACCGGAAGAAGCAACACACTACCAAATGGTCCTCTCCCATAATTCAATCGCAAAATTTTTACAATTTGCCATTACCCCCGATCAGTTGGTTTATGATAAATCCGGTTTTGTGGATTCGGAAAAGATCTACCTGGATATTCATGAGTCAATCAAATATGCCCGGGAAAACATCCCCGGGTTTAATGAAAAATACTGGGTGTTTCAAAAAGGAGACCGGGTGCGTTTTTCTCATTATGCAATCAACGCTAATGAAAATGAGGTATTCTTCCCTAAAGAGTTGGATTTTGAACTTATGGATATTGAATATTTTGATGATGCCGCACATAATTACGGGTATGAAGTCGATGATGCAATCAATTCAGCGGGTTCGCATGATTATATAACAGATGAAGACGGAAATAAAGTTAAAGATATTTCCACTTCACGATTGGTGTTGCCCAGATTTAATAAAGAAAATTACATCCAAGATGCTTATAATCACATTGTTGTAGAAGTATATCGTCCCCACAGGGAAATTACAGACGATGAAAATATGATGTTCTTTGAGTTTGGGGATAAGTTGCCTATACATGATCCGCATACGGCCAATCGAAGGCATGGCGGGAATTATCAATCCCAGAGTGGCGGTGTTCCAGCTACCAATCTATACGATAAAGGGGATATTTATACCAAATATCGTTTTACCGGAACCAAATATTTCACATCTGAAACCGAAAGTTTTTCTGACTTTCGTGATAGTGAGGTATGGGGGAAAGGACGTGTTAACATTGTTGATCGCAATATGCGGAGACAGCGGTTTTTTGCCAATGCTTGTTTCTCCGGAAGGTATATCCAGGATACCCAAATAAATGATTTGAGTGACGTAAGGCCAGAGGATTATGTAGTATTACCCAGTAGATTTGGGGAAATTACTACCATGAATGAGGTCGGCGATATATTAAAACTCCGGCAACGTTCCAAAAGTTCATCTCTTTACATTGGACGTACAGTATTAAACCAGGCAGATGGAAGTGATAAGGATAACCAAATTGTTTCGTCCACCAGGTCTGTTATCGGAACGCTTGTAAAATCCAAAGCAAACTGGGGGTGTATTAATCCCGAGAGCTCAGTGGTAACCCCTACCTATGAGTACTTTGTAGATGTTCTTAATGGGGTCATCATCCGGGATGCACCCAATGGTCCTTTTCCAATATCTCATTATGGTATGCGTGAATATGTGAAAAACCTTTGTCAATCCTTGCTGAATGATTGCTATACATACAAGATATTGGGTGGATACGATGATTTTAATGATTTTGTATATTTTACTTTTATAGGCTTTCCGGAAACCCGAGGGGGTGAGTTGATCGTTTATGACACCCTGGTATTTGATGAACCCGGCAATTCGTGGATAGGGATATTGGACATGCGTAAAACTCCTTCACAGTTAATGGAAAAATACACATCTATTAATAATCGAATGTTTTCATTTTGTCAGGGGCAATTATATGAACATCAAAAAAATGATACATACGGACTGTTTTATGACACACAACATTATCCCGAAATATCCCTGGTGGCTAATGCTAATCAAGGGCTGATAAAGAATTTTCAATCATTGGCTATATACAGCAATAAAAAGTGGTACGCACCGGAAGTCGGAGACATCTCTGTTCCGGCAAATGAAAATTATCCGGAAATGTTGTCCAGGGTTAAGAATATTGATGTAAAGACGATGGAGGGCGTTTGTTATGTGCCTCTGGGCAAAAATATGGTAACCAATTCATCTATACCTTCTAATCTGGATTTGATCAACGGAGAAGAATTGCGGGGGGAGGTATTGTATGTGAAGTTGACAAACGAAGAAAACGGGGATGTATGGATTGATAAAATTGTTGTTAACAGCTTGGTAAGCAAAAAGGCAGGAGTGTATAAATAATGGACACAAAAGGAATGGTAACATTAAACAGTGTGGTTTCCAATGCTATGTTGGAACTGGATCATCCGGAAGAATGGGAGCGTTTCCGGTTATATCAGTTTGCTATACGGGGTATGCGGGAAATCAATTTGTTGCACATGAAAGCTGTGAAAACGGCTCGTTTGCAAATGACGGAAATCAATACTGTTATTTTGCCGGATGATTTTATTTCATTTGTTGCCTTGGGTACTGTTTTTAATGGGAGGTTTTGGGTTTTTACCAGAGATAAAAAATTGATGCTTTCTACTACAGAAGATTGTGGTGAGGAAAATTTGGATACAGATAAAACACATGATATTGGTTCTGCACCCAATTTGCAAATGTATGGGTTGCCGGGAGGTTCTAATCAATATTATTATACCATGGACTTGCCGAACAACCGTATTATTATAAATGGGTTTCCCCGGGGAGAGGTGATATTGAAGTATATATCATCGGGTGTGTCGTTGGACAAAGAAACTTTAGTGCCAGCAGTGGCCGAAGATTGTTTGATTGCATACATTATCTGGAAACGGGAAAAAGGGAAAAAAGATGTGCCGCAATATCATAAAGAAATGTTGGCGAGAGATTTTTACAGGGAGGTAGATAAATTGAGGTTTATCAATGGACCTTCTTTGGATGAAATCTATGATGCTATTTATGAATCGTTTATACAAACAGCTAAAAGATAACAGACATGGCTTTTGCAGCAGCAATACCTTTGATAACATCCGCAGTCAAAATGGCTTCGGGGGCAATTCAAAGCTCACGGGGAAGGCCCGAGAAACAGGATTATCGTATACCTGACGAAATGTATCAAATCCTGGAAAATGTCCGGGAAAGGATGGATATGGGTGCCCCGGGTGTGGATACCATGAAAGAAAATTTACAGACCCAGTCAGCGGCCCAAATGGGGCAATTAAGAGACGTGGCCAGTGGATCCGGTTTGCTGATGGGAGCAACCCGGTTGAATGAGGATGTGTTAAGCGGTATGCGGGATATTGATTTTTTTAATGAGCAGTACAAGGAACGTGCTGGGCAAATGGAGAATCAAGCCTTACAATCCATTGCAAGGGAAAAGGAAAAGGCGTATTACCAGAATGAGCAATTACCGTATGAAGAAAAGTTAAACGAATTTTATAACTCACGAGTGGCTGGACAGACAAATATGTTTTCCGGATTAACTGAATTAGGAGAATATGGAATGGCTGTAGAGAGTAATAAAAAATTGGACGGAATGTTGGATAGACTTTTTAGTGGCGATGGTCATATCAATTCCATGGAAAGTATTATGAAAACGGAATTACCGGAAACAGTACCGATGGAATTAGCGAAGCAATCATCTCCGTATAGTGGTAGTATGAGTAACACCCTTGATCCAGAAGAAAGGGCATATCGAACAAACTTTTATAACAGTTTATAGCCATGTATAACTATAGCAATTATATGCCACATAGAAGGAGTGCCGTTCGGCATGATACGTCAGTAATCTTTCCTCAAACACGTTTTGCGGAATTATATGACAAATATGCCAAGGAAGTTCGTGATATGCGGGTATATGCAGATCAATACAAAAGGCAAAGGGAAGATGAATTATTGAAAGCCACAGATTTTCAATACGACCCCAATTTGGTGGAAATGAATCTTAAAGAACAGTTGTCCGGAAAAGCCAAAGAGGTTCAGGGACGGATAGCTGATATTATGCGTAAAACGAATTACAATCCCTCAATAGAAGATAAAATGAAAATGAGGGAGTCTATGAATTATCTGTATGGGTACCAATCTCAGTTGCTTGGTTCACAAAACCAATATTTGGAAGCCCAACGTATCATGCGGCAAAATCCTGGTATGTATGATATGGATTATTATAACAAGCAAGTGGATAAGATGATGAAGGGAGAGGCGGTAGATAACTTTTTGATACCCAATAGCGTGGATCCTAAATTGACCCTTCGGGGAATTGTTAAAGAAATGGCAGATTATCAAAGTTCATATACCGAAGAAAAGGATGGTCGGCAATCCACTTATACCAGCAAGAAACTTTCTGATTGGACCCCGGATAATGTTTCTCAAGACCTTGAACAACGTTATAAAACAAACATACCATTTCGCAGAGGTGTTGAAGAAGATTTTAATGATTTGAGTCAAGCAGAAAAAAAGAAATATAAAAATTCATTGGACTTTGCGAAAAACAATCCGGAGTACCGGGGAATATATGGTAAAAAATTCAGGACAGGGGTAGCCAGCAAACCCGTATCAGGATCTTCCAAAGGCAAACAAAACCCGGTTATCGAATGGAATGCCAATACCCGTTCATACAATTTCCCGGAAGGACTTAAACTGGCAGCACTGAGAACCGAAGATGGAAAGAAAAGTGTTAAAGATGTCGTTTTAACTAATTTAGGAGTGGAAAACGATGGTCAGTGGACAGTTACGGCTTATATTCCTAAACTAAAAGATTCCACATGGGATGAGTTCAAAGATGTATTTTCAAAAAAAGAGCAGCAAAACTTCTTAAAATATAACCCAAGTATAGCAAGCAGTTCTAAGGACCCGATCAATTTAGAGGAAGTTAAAATTCCTTATAAAATGTTGGAAAAGGTTTTGAACAGACATCTTGACTTTGAAAATCTGGAAGAGATTATGGGTAACACCAATCAACAGATAGAAGAAATGAGGGAAATTTTTTCTGGCGAATAGGGTAAGATACAGACAATGAATTATTTATATAATGGATAATAACAACAAAACAACGGACAAGGCAACAGCCTTTTATGAGATATTGAAAAAAGATCCTAAGTATGATGGTATTATACCTGATGAAAGGACATTTTTTGATGTATTGAATGATGAGGCTAAGGCTCAAAAACTGCATGGGTTATTGGTTGATGATCCTATGTATAAGGGAGTTATTCCTGAATTCCCACAATTTTATGAAACAATAAAAAAAAAAGAAAGCCCCGGTGGTGCTATCTTTCCAGAAGAGGAACCCCAAAAAGAAGAAAGTCCGTGGCAATACCACTCCCTTTTACCGGACGGTATATTGGATTCGGAGGAAGATAAAAAGGATGTTCCAGGCCCATACCAATCAGATCGAAAACCTGTAGAACAGCCGAAGTCTGAGGATGAAGATTACCGTTTAACGAAACTATCAAAAGAAGAAGAAAAGCAGTTTCAAAAATGGTGGGCATCCGATCCTGACGTACAGCAGTGGAAAGAGCAACTGGGAAACAAAGATAAGTCCCCGGATGATCCTAAAGACAAATATGATTACAGAGGTGCCTGGAAAGCCGGTCTCGGCCCTGATCCTGAAAAGGATTATCATTGGGGCAGTTATGGTGAGGACGGCAAGGATTTAAAAGCCCCCGATCATCCCACACGTTGGAAAACGGAAATGACCGAAGACATTATTGAATTAGAGCGACAACTTGAAAGTTTAAAGAAAAATCCTCCGACAGAAAAATCCAAAGTGCGTGAGCATTTTGCAAAAATACAGGGATTAGAGAAGGAGGTTGCTGAAAAAAAATCCATTGTGGCCGCCAAAGAGTTTTATGAATCTCCGGAAGCAAGAAACTTTGAGGATACTTTGGAGGGAATGGTAGATGACAAATTTACTTACTTCACCAATTATGAGCAGAAAAAACAAATGCGTGATGCTTTAAGCAAAAAGTATCCGGGCATGGATGACCGTACCTTGGATTATGTATTGGCCGAATATGAACGAGAAAACAAGCGACCAACTTTTGTGGAAAGAGGGAAAAAGGCTATACTTAGGAACCCGGGAGAATCTCTTGATTTTCAAATTACCCGAATGGCAAATACGGAGGCCCGTAAGTATTTCCCAAAAGATGATGAAGAAACCGCCGAACTGGTGAAACAAATTCGTTCTGAATATCATAAAGACAATCCAGATTATGATAAACTCAATGAATTGTTAGATCAATACGAGGCCAAAGGATATGACCGTGAAGGGTATATGAATTGGAAATCCGGTTACCGGAATAAAAAAACAACGGATCCGCAAGAAGCTCAATATAATGCCGAGGTAAACCGGATTATGGGTATGTTGAAGGAACAACCCCTGAGAAAATTACAGGAACTTCACCATGAAAATTATCTAATGCTTAAAGCATTGCAAGGGGGTGATCCATTTTTTGAGCCTGTTTCATTACAAGTGGGTCCATGGACTGCTAAATGGCATAGGGAATGGACTGGATTAAACGCTGAATATCGGAAAGCCAAGGCCATGTTTGAAGCCTCATCCCGCATGCTCTATCTTAACGAAAGGCCCGGAGAGGAACCTCGTACCGTATGGGATAAAGCCAAAACTGTAGCCAAGGGCTTTGTATCATCTACCCTGGGAGAATCTACCAGTGATAAATTGATGGGATCCGATGTACCGGAACGCAACGAGGCTGTTCTGGAAATGGCCATGCAATCTCCGGACAAAATTTCTTTATCAGAAGATGAAAAAGAAAACCTTGAACGTACTACATGGGATAACATACGACAAAGTGCAGGCGGTGTTGTAGGTATGGCTGGAACATTTGCAGCACTAAATCAACTGGGTGGAGCCGCAGGCGTAGAAAAGGTATTTAAGTATCTCAAAGGAGGCAATAAATTCATGAGAACATTGAATCCAGTGGCCAGGGCCGTATATACTGATTTGCAATTTCAGCTTATAGGATCCCAGCCCGGGGCCGGTGCTACTTTCCACGGGGTTATGTCTGCCCTGGATAAAGTGCCAGTACCGGGGGCATTGAAAGCCATTAAATCCCCCATACTTCAGGGGTTGGGTACTTTGTTAAAAGCCGATGTTTCTTTGACAAGTGCAACTAATTTATCTTCGATACTGGATGTAACGGCTAAATCGGTTCTACAGGACAAGGATTTCCAATATGAATTGGAAAAACAGTTTGGAAGTGACCGGGAACAGGTATTTGATAAACTGATGGCAGAGGTCGCTACAAATTGGATATTTGGATTCTCTACTTTGATGGCTAATAAACAGATAGCCCACAAATATCGTATTGAAAACATGAAACGATTAGCCAATATATTGGATAAAGATGGATATCCGGAATCTGCAAGTTGGATTAGAAAACTTTCAGAACAATATCAGGCAGGTGTTTTAAATCAAAAAAGGGAAAGCCGTCAGGAGTTGAAAAGATCTTGACATTCGTGTTTTAGAAGAATGGGGAGGGGTAATGGAAAAGGATTGTGAAGAAAACCAATATATTCAAAACGATCATAAAGCAATATAAAAATCAAAAAACTTTCTTCAAAGAACGAAAAAGAGTTCAAAAAAGAATTTGAAAAACTCAAAATAGGTTAAGATGATTTATGACAAGGATATTACAGGCAACAAGAAAAGGACACTGATAAACCACAAGGGAATTTTGGGGGAGGATAAACCATAGAAGCACCTCCCTAAACAACCTACATCTAAGAAACCAAACCCGAAAAACCTACAAAGGAATGAACCTAAGCGATGGTGTACAGCCAAGAGCAAAAGAGGATCAAAAGCCAGATGTTGATGTGCAAAAGCCCGGGAAAAAAGAAGGTGATGTTCCACCACGGCTGATGCCGATGTTCCAGAAGGTGAATTTGAAAAACAGCCATGGCAATTAACTAAAAAAGAGGCACAGGAGCGATATGCGAAACATAACGCTGAATGGGAAACATCGCATAAAAAAGCCGTCTCCATTGCTATTGAAGAAGGCAAAGATGTGCCCAAAGAAGTATTAAAAGATTATCCGGAATTGGCTACACCCGAAGCAGAAAAGCCTAAATCTCCCGGGAAAGAAAGTCAAAAAAGATATGTTCATGTGTTTGATGAGGGCGATAAAGTCCCCGAAACACGTCTAAAAACTCAAAAGCAACTGGATTCTATGTTTGAAATTGACATAGATCCTCAAAACCCTGACAAGGGTACGGTTACCTTTATTGATGACCCGAGGGCACGTAGTAAAGGTGTTAAGTTATTTAATACCTTCAAGTCCTTTTTAAAGTTTCAAACTTATCCGACAAACGAGTCAGAATTAATTGTTAAAAACAAAGGCACTGTAGAAAAAAGAGGTGGCGAATGGGTTATTACAAACCCGATAGAAGTGTCTTTTGACAGAGAAGAAGTGGATGCGGAAATTGATAAAAAGGAAAAGGATGCAGGCATTGATAAAAAGAAGGAGCAAATTCAGCAAATTACCGATGCCAAAGGGATAGAGACCATTGGTAATCCGGGTTGGACAGAAGCATTGGAAAACTGGACCGGTAAAAAATCATTGGATGAACTAAGTGATAAAGAACTTGATAAGGTAGTCGATATTCTGCAAAAAGTTAAATCTCCTTATTTCAAAGAAGATGAAAACCTAAACAAACCTGTTGCCTATACCAAAGATGGTAGGAAACTCAAACGTGTAAGACAGGGTATTCATACAAGGGGCATTTTTACAGACGGAGAGAAATATTACAAATCATCCATGACCCGGGATGATCGAATGGATGCTCAGGAAACATATCAAACCCAAGAATATGAAATACTTAAAGACTTGCAAGATATTCCTGGGGTGATAAAAGTGGGTGATGCTATTGAGACTGACCAGGGACAGATGTTCGAGGTCGAAAAACTCAAGCCTGTAAAATCCATTACCCTGGATGATTATAAAAGACTACAAGATGTATTGGATAAAATTGGTGAGAGAGATATTATTTTGCAGGATAATCCGGAAATCATGCAGCGGGATGATGGATCGTTGGTATTGATTGATTTTTCTGATGCTACGAGAGGTAAGCCGGATCGACAAGATAATAAACTGGATTATAGAATAGAACAAGTTTATCTTTCTGAAAAAGATCAGGAAGCATTAAAGGCAGAACGGGAAAAACAACGTCATACCAGATTGGCAGATATTAAAAAACGTGCTCAGGCCCGGAAAGAAAAAGAACGGAAAGAAGCGTTACCTGATGCTGAAAATGATGCTGTAAAGAAAAACGATTTGCTTAGTAAAATTGATGCTTATAATAGTTTGGATTTACGTCAACGTAAAAAGAATTTTCAAACGGCCAATGCGATTGAAGTTACTGCTAAAGAGCTTGGATTTAAGGCTGAGAGGACAGGTAGCTATATTTATACCCTCTATGACCAGCGAGGCAAGAAAGTCAAACGTACCCCCGTAAAAATGAGTCAGGAGGAGATTTTAAGTCATCCATCATTGAAAGATTATCCACAGGAAGTCCAGGATTTTATACAACTTGCCATACGTGCAAATCCGGATTTTCAGAATGTGTATGTTCCAGAGTTAAGTAATTCGCAAAAAAAACAAGCCTTTCAAAACATTCAGGAAGGGAAAAAGACGGTGGCAGCCAATATAATGCTGGATGAATTGCAAAGTTTTTATCACGAGGGAGGTGTTGCTGTTAATGCGACAGGTGGGGCCGGGAAACATGCCGGTATAGAGTTTATACCAATCGAAGAAATGGAGGCATGGGCCAAACAATTGGAGGAAATGGATTCTCCCAAAGAGGATAAAGCGGATGAATTGGTTGCGGACAGAGAGATACAGGATGTGGTAGATGATTTTGCTTCTGATGGAGTAATAAATTGGAAGGCACTGCAAGACAAAATAAATGAGGACCCGGAATATTTTACTGCTTTTCCATTTGCATTAAACGACAGACAATTAAAGGTCCTCAGTGAATTGGTAAATAGTCAACTTAAAACAAAAGAAAAAGATGAACCAAAGCCAGGAAAATCGGAAGAAAGGGTTGAAAAAGATGATCGGGTTGATCGCAAAGATCAAGAACAAAAGCCCACAACAGATTCAAAGCGAGATTTACAAAAAACTCCAAAAGAAAAAACTCCAGACCACCCGGAATTACCCGATCAACCTCGACAGGGATCTGGACACTCAACTCAGCGAGATCGAAGAGATCGAATTGACAGACCTGCAGAAAAAGGAGGAAAACCAGGGTTAGTATATGCTGATAAACAGAATATGCCTGATCATCACCCTCACGTATCACCGGAGACATACCAGGTTGATGCCGACCAGTTATTTGGGATTAATCATGCCCTGACACATTTAATCGACAATGATGGTAAAGCGTTTATGTTGGCAGATGGAACGGGTGTGGGGAAAACCCGGCAATTATTAGGTATTGCTGATCAATTCCAAAAACTTACCGGGAAAAAGGTGATGATTATCACACAAAACAAACAAATTATTGATAACAATTTTGCCAAAGATGCCAAGGCAATGGGTATTGATATGGGTAAATTTGAATTGGGTACTTATGATAATATTCGCACCGGGAAGGTTGGTAAAGGTGAGTATGGATTGATACTGTTTGATGAAGCACACAATTTGAAAAATCCTGAAAGTTTAAAAACGATTGCTGCTGATAACCTTGTTGCGGAAAAACGATTATTTGCCACCGCTACCCCAATGGATACCCAAAGAGGTGCTATTTATTTTATATCGCAAGTAGCCGGCATGCGACCGGAGGAAGTATATGCAATGCTGGGATTGCGTGTACAAAGAAAACGAAACAATAAAGGAGAGATTGAAACAGAGGTTACTTTGGCCAAAGGATCCAACCCACAAATGGTGCGTAACAATCTTATTCGTTTGCGTAATGCTATTATTGAAAGCGGGGCTATGTTGCGAAGAGAATATCCTTTTTGGGGTGATATTGGTGAAAGTACTCTTTCTATGCAGGCAGATCAATTAACAGAACATGAAGCTATTGAAGATTATTGGGAGGACGTAGAGGCTAATGCGGCTAACGAGTTCGGGTTTGTTCATCCAAAGAAACTGAAACATATCCGGGGTCAACGTTCTAATGAATTGAGCCGCTGGAATGAACAGTGGAAAATCAATTATGTATTGGATCGGGTGAAAAAGGATATGGAGGCCGGGAAGAAGGTGGTTGTGATTGCCGAAGGTATTCATCCAACATTTATTAAAGGGCTGGATAGAATGGTGCCTGGGTTTATAGGGGCATTCGTAAAACGATTAGAGGCTGATGGGTATAATGTAGCCAAAATATATGGTGCGGCCAATAAGTCTGAGGCCAATCTTATGTTTCAACGAGGTGATGCAGATATTGTGGTTGGTACTCCACAGAGTGCGTCCACGGGAATTGATCTTGATGATCAGGCCGGGGATGATCCCAGGTCATTGTATATGGTGACACCTAATTATTCCGGCAACCTGGTGCAACAAATCATGGGCCGTATTTCCCGGAGAAATACCAAAAGTCCTTCAGAAGTCAATATGGTGTTTAATGATTCTTCCAGCGATACACGAAGGAGGGCGATTGTACGAAACAAGATGAATGTATTAAGGGCTATACAAGACGGAAGAGTGGCCGAGGAAATAGATTGGGCACAAAACTTGAAACCAGATACACCTCAACCCGATAAACCTTCGCCGGAGGCGATAGAAACGCCGCTTACCGGTGAATTAATAATCAAAGATATTTCGCCAAAAGCCTTTGTTGTTGTTGGAGATACTAAGGAAAACAAAGATGCTTTAAAACAATTAGAGGGCAAGTGGCATGGTAAACACAAAGGATGGATGTTCCCGGCTACAAGAAAGGCTGAAATTAGCAAATTGTTACCTAATAAAGGGAAGCGACCTGATATTGACAGAGATATTGATGAGATTGGAAATGATTTGCAAGAGCAGCAAGAGATGTATCCTTCACCCCACAGAGAGGTTGCAACACCTGATCAACGCACTATAGACCGTGTTATTGATCGTGCTATTGAAGAATTTGGTACCACGGAAGATTACAAGTCGGCAGGATATATATTGCCAAATGGGGAAATGCTACATTTTGGATCCCCCAGAATGTATGATCATCGCAATATTGGTGCTGCATTTTTTGAACAACCTGATAGTCAGGGAGAAGAGGCGACAATTTTCAGCCCCCGCCGTTATTATACGAATAAAAAATGGATGGGTAGCAGCACCCCCAATATGCTGGCATTTATGGATATGGGGAACATACGGGTTATGCCGGAGACCAATGGGATTGACATACACGTTCGCCCCACTTACGAGCAAATTACCCAAATAGGCCGGATAGCCCAAAAGACTGATGGTGAAATGATATTGGATCTAACTGACATTAACGGGAGGGAGGCAAGCATAGAATATGACCCGGGAACTTCTTCTCAACGAATCAAGACAGACATTAAAAACTTTTATGATAAAAGTATCGTTCCGGTAAAATCCAAATTACCTCTTGGAGAAGAAACTATACCATATACTTTTTATTCTCCCACTGAACAAGCATTGGGACAAATCAAACAAGCAAAAGGAACCCCGGCACAATTTAAGGCGATGTTGCTTAAAAACGGTGCGAAACAAGCTGAGTTGGACTGGATGGGCTTTGATGAATTTAGTCAAGGCAAAAAAAGTTTAACCAAACAGGAAATCCAACAGTGGATAAACGAGAATAAGGTTGAAATACAAGATATTAACAAGGAAAATGTTTTGGTAGAAACATTGGCTAAATCAATGCGTGAAATCGAATCGGAGTTTAATGATAATGAATATGGGTATACCATAGAAAAAACCATGTCGAATGATGTGGTAGTTTTGGATCGTGATGGTGAAATTGTTTCTGGAGTTTCACCTTCTGGTGAGGCGATGGACCAAGAGTTGCCTGATGGAAGATTGCAAAATCTTTCTGATAAATATTATGATCTTTTTGAACAATTAGAAATCGCAGAATCAGACACGGAAACAGATTATGAGAAATACCAGCTTCCAGGGGGATCTAATTACGGAGAATTTCTGCTGACGATGCCGGGTAGCCCACAATATGAAATAGTTGAAAGAGAATCTAATGTTGGAGGAACATATTTTATTGTCAAAAATAAAGTAACAGGGAAATCAGTCCCCGGAACTTTTACGACAAGAAGTGAGGCTGGGTATTCCATGAAACGTTTTAACAATATAGAACACTCAAATAACTTCCAATCTTCCCATTGGGAAGAACCCAACATAGTAGCCCATGCCCGAATAAAAGACTATACAGATACAGAAGGTAGAAAACTACTTCATCTGGAAGAAATTCAGAGCGATTGGGCGCAGCAAGGGAAGAAGAAAGGGTTTAAAAAACCTTCTGGAAAAACTTTTAAAGAATTAGGGATTGAAGCAGACAAATTACGTGATAAAATCCGATCATCAAAAGATGCAAAAGAAAAAGAGGATTTACGGAACAAACTTGATGAAATAGAACAAGAAAGAAGTGATTTAGAAAATGACGGAATTATTCCCGACATGCCCTTCAAACAAACCCCACAATGGGTTAACCTTGTACTCCGAAGAATGGCCGTTCATGCAGCAGAAAACGGATATGATGGTATTTCATGGACACCCGGAGAACTGCAGGCAAAAAGGTATGATTTAAGCAAGCAGTTGGATGCTATTACTACCAATGAAGTGGGGTCAAATAATAAAAAACCTGTTGTAATATCATTCAAGGATAAATATGATGATTTATTGTTGTACGTAGATGCAACAAGCGGAGAAATTAAAGAATCTGTTGCACAACCTGATTGGGAAGGCAAAGGTTTAGATGAGGCTATAGGCAAAGAAATGTCTGAAAAAGTAATGTCCACTACTGAAACTAAAGAATTTACCGGTCTTGACCTCAAGGTAGGTGGCGAGGGAATAATTAATTTTTATGATAAAATCGTTCCCATACAAGCCAATAAAATATTCAAGAAGTATGGGGCCCAGGTAGGTGAAATAACCATTCAGGCAGGAATTGATAAATTAAAAGTACCATATTTGCCAATTACAGATAAATTATCCCGGATGGCAATGGAGGTTGGGTTTCCGTTGTTTGAAAAAACTCAACCCTATGATTATTCAAAAGATTTTCGTACCTTTGAAAACAGTCTTACTGATAATGCACGCAAACATTTAACAGTCGCTTATGGCTCAATCCAAAAAGCATACGACAACCTCAATAAAACGGTTCGTCAAACCAAGGGTAAAAATCTCTCGCCAAGGAATGTTCGGAAGGCTGATGATAGACGACCAAGTCCCTTATGGGATCCGGAAAAATTCAAAGAAAGAACAGTCTTAAAAGATTTTAAAGAACAAGGGTATATTGATTTCCGAAAACAACGTATTCGTACAGCCCAGGATGTCGTTGATCTTTTTCATGTATTCCGTTCTCCTTTGATTGAAAAGTCCCATGCTATATTTGAACGTCATGGGGAGATTGTGGAAAATTATGCCGTAACTGCAAACAACCCAACGGGTTCATATATGTTTCCGGCTAATTGGATGCACAAAGTCGGTAAACAACTCGGTGCAACCGGGGTATATATTATGCACAACCATCCTTCCGGTGATCACAAACCCAGCACTCAAGATGTTTATTCGACCATTGATATAGCACAACGTATCAATACGCTTAATGAAGGCGACAATAACCCTATGGAATTTCGGGGGCACATGGTAATAAACGATAAGAAATATACTTTCATGGGGTATAAGAATGGTGAATTGATTTCTGATGAATACGAATACAAAGGTGGGAAGGCACTTTTTACTCCCCGAATGAATTTTACAACATTTGGCATTAATCAAATGGATACCAAAGCCAAAATAGCCAAAGAGATTTTGGAAAAGGCCAATTATCCGGCTGTGATGGTGCATTTGAATAATATTTTGGACGTGACGGGTTATAGCGTTATTCCTAAAGGAGTTACTACAGAGGATATTGAAAAAATGGTGGATAACGGGGAAACTGCTCATGGCTCTAAGCGGTATATAGTTGTCCATGATGGGTCTTTGTCACGCCAAAGATTGGTTTTCCCCGAAGGGATCCTGGAAATGATAGATACTGGTAAGCAAACCAGTAATACTGATTATATTACCGCACCCCGGAGGAAACAATACCCGCAAATGCAATTATGGGAAGACATTAAAGAGTATGGCAAAGGGGGTGAACGTGCTGATTTAATCGAACAAGTTAAACAGTTTGTAAAAAAGCACATGGATCAATATGATGAAAAAAGAATCGTGGATGATCTTCATGATGCTTTTGGTAATAAATTTTCCCGGACCTACCTAAACCACTTGTACAGGACAGTAAAATATGAATCCGAGAAAAAACGTTTATTTTCTGACAAAACCCCTAAATACAGTCTTGATAAAACCAATATTCCTGTCATATCACAATTTATCCGGGAAGATATTATGCCCGGATTGCAGAAGGCTGGCAAGACTATATCAGAACTCCATGATGGGATAATCAGACGTTTGGCTCCAAAGACTTATGCGGATATAGACACAGTGGATATAATCTTTGAAATGCTGGGTGATAGGAATAAAGAACAATTCCTGCTGGAATCCGCTTTACGCAAGTATCATACCATGTTTCGTAAAATGAAACCAGCAGATCGCATTGATTTTATTGATAAAATCAAACGGGGAGAACAACAGCCATCGAAAGAATTACAAGATGTGGCAGATTTTATAAGGGATTTGGACAATGATTTATATGAACGATTGTCTGAATATGCCCCGGGGTTACCATGGCTTGAAAATCACTTCCGGGTTTTGTGGAAAACTATTCCTGGCTCCTTTAGGAAAAAATGGTATTCACAAAGACGGCCCCTGGAAGGAGCAAAGGGTTTTATGAAAAAGGCTACCTTGATGGATATAAGTGAGGGAATTGATATGGGAGGCGTACCTGTAACTACCAATCCCATTGAAATGTATGAAAGGGCTTATGCGGATGCTATGAAATTCATTACGGCCCGAAGGATGTGGGAAAACTTGGCAGAAATGGGGAAAATCAAATTTGTTCGCAAAAGACAGGATCCCCCCGAGGATTTTGAAACGTTGAATGATAAGATATCGAAGGTGTATTTTCGTACCAATGAAGGATTGTTTGCGGAACCCGGAGAATATTATGTTAGTAAGGATGCGGCTCGAATGCTGAACAATCATTTAAGTACTGACTATATTCGCAAATACCAGATTGGCAGAGGGGCGTTGGCTATTAAAAATTTGTGGACTATGGTGGAATTAGGACTAAACCTTTTCCACTTTACCTTTGAGACTTTTGAAATAATGTCCTCTAATATGGGTACAGCCGGAAGAAGAATTGTAAACTTAGGAATAGGGAAGGGCGATCCCAAGGAAATAATAAAAGGGCTGGTTGAATTGATAGAGACTCCAATCGCCCCTGCAAGTGTTGCTGTATCAGGGCATCGGGCTATTCAATATTTAACCCAGGATGAATTTCGTAAGTCCCAGGTTGGAGAAAAGTTTATGAAAAAATACCCCGAAGTTAAAACTTTGCTTGATGATCTGTTTTATGGTGGCGGGAAACTGGAAATGTACAATGATTATAGAGTAAATGCCATTGGTTCATTCAGGGAAGCATTGAAGAAAGAGAATTATTTGGGTGCTGCATTGCGAATATTGCCAGCTTTCTTCCAGTTAACCATGAAACCTTTATTCGAGTATTATATCCCGAGGCTTAAAGTGGGTTTATTTCTAAAAGAATATTCGCTCGCCTTGGTGGAAAATCACAACAGGATAATGAGTGGGGAGATTACCCGGGGCAAATTAGCCAGGCAGACCTGGAATTTTGTAGAAGACCGTCTCGGGGAAATGAATTTTGATAATTTGTTTTGGGATAAAACTTTTAAAACATCAATGCAGGTTATGTTCCGGTCTACTACCTGGAAACTTGGGAATTTTCGAGGTATGGGGACGGCTCCCATAGAGCAAGCCTTAGAGTTCCGTCAAGCTATACGGAATAAAAGAAAACCTTTGTTAAAACCTAAAATATCATGGGTTTTTGCATTACTCGCCTTTCAATCTGTAATGGCGACCATCATACAATATATGATGACCGGGAAATTCCCTGAAACTTTAAGGGATTTAATCGTACCTCAAATTAATCCGGATGACGAGGATGAACGTCTTGTACTTCCCACGTATGTAAAGGATATGTTTCACTTTTATCATTCTCCCGGTACGTTTGTAAGAAGTTCAATGTCCGGGACCATAAGCCGGGGACTGGAAACCATATACAATGAGGATTATTACGGATATGAAATATATGATATTTATGCTCCGTGGCATACGAAATTTGCACAAGGGGCCGAACACATGATACCCGAGCCTTTTTCTATTTCATCATACCAACGTATGCGAAAAGCAGGTGAGCCGGTTGTTAAGAGTTTGGGGTCCTTTATGGGATTTTTAAAAGCACCCAAATATATTGTCAATGAACCCATAGAAAATGACATCCACGACTTGTTTATGATGCGAAACGCTTCAATTAAGCCTTACGGTGCAAGTAAAGCCCGTGAAAGAATGTGGGAAATAGAGCAATTATGGGAAAAAGAAGAGATTGCCGAAGCTGAAAAACTATATCAGGAAGGTGTCGAAGAAGGGATACTGGATGATTCAAAAACCAAAACCCTGGCTAAACGAATAAACACCAAACTACTTGGTAAAGAAGATGAGGCTTTCAGGTATATGTTTCGTACATTGCCTATTCAGGATAAAATACATCTGTTCAGTAAAATGAATGACAAACAAAAAGAGTATTATGATCCCAAAGGCACCATTGAGGCACGTATATTGGATAGGGAATTTTTCAAAGACACTCATCCAGAGTTAAGTGAATATGTAGATGAGGCTTCATACAAAATGGGTAAAAAGGACTTTAAGGAGGACTGGACTCATGGTAAACTTGCCAATAACGTCAAATTGATACAGAAAAAAGATAATGATTCCTTGCGGGCAGAAATATTTTATATGATGTATGAAGACATGAACCAGCAAGAGAGGGAGTATTTTACTACTTTGTGCAGAAGGAATAAAATATTCACCCCGGATGTTAAATTAAAATTGAAAAGTATGGATGAAGAGCTGAACATTTTGCCTATGCACGTTAAAAATCCATACAAAAAAACAAAACCGGGTAACCACTAAAGGAACCCGGTTTTGGGAAATAAGAAATGATGGAACGACAAGATGAGTGAATTGCAAATATAAACATATTTGTTGCATCATTATAACAATATCCCGTTTTTTATTATCCAGTTATCAACAATTTACCTCCCGGAATTTATCCATTAGAGTTTCCCTGCAACATTTCAAGCAAGTTGAAATCCCTTTTTCAGCATACTATATTTGTATCAAATAGTTTAGCGATGGCAAAAATAATCAATCAAAACGGTAAGATCATCATTCAGAGCAATAGCGGAGATGCTAAACTGACTTTGGCCAAAACCAATATCAGTCATATATCCAGGCAACCTTACCGGGAATACCTGACTATTCATATGTTAGGTACAGTCCCCCCGATGATCAAATTAAATCATTCAGATATTACTTTTCCCCAGACAGATTCTATCACGGAATTGGAAGGGTTGTTGAATGATTACTGGACTATCAATGAAGGTCCTTACCATGTATTTGTCGCTGAAGCTGCTCAAACAGAGTTTGACTGTTCTCCTTACTTTTCACTTACAGATGAATATAAGGTATTCATCAACGGCGTATTTCAATCCTCCGGGCATAGCCGGTCGGGGGATACAGTAATTTTCACCTCAGCCCCCGGAGAGGGTACAGAGGTAATGATAATGATATAACTTGTTCATAATAAATAATTGAAAACGACAACAATGAAACGCTTACTTCTTTTATCAGTTTTTCTTTTGGGCCTTTTTGCGGCTTCCCAGGCTCAATTTCGCATGTCATGGTTTAGGGTGCCGGACAAAAACACAGCTTTTGGTGTGGCATTAAACGCCAATAGCATTGTGTTTGAAGTAGATTCCGCTAAAGCATACCTTCTGACTTCGGCGGTATTATCTACAAATGATATGCATGATGTTTTTGCAAGTGGTAATTATGCCGAGTTAATCGGCGATTGCAGTTTTACAGAAGCCACGTTAAAAGACACAACAGAAAGCATATACGCTGAATTTTCATTTTACGACGAAACCGGGATTTCCCTTGATTTATCGGCTGCTACATGGAAAATGTTAACCGGCTCGGATAGACATATTTGGGATGTTTCTGACACCAGCGGCATTGATATTAACGAAGATATCATTAGGCCATCAGAAGGAGGAAAGTATTTGGCTGTTTTTAATCTCAGTGTGAAGTCAACCGGAAATGACATATTTGGAATAAGACTTAAGTCTGACAATGACAGCACGCCTGCAATGCTCTGGCAAAATACTGATACGGTTAACAGAATGAGCATTACAAGTTCTGGCATATTAAACCTTGCAGAAGAAGAAAGCATAATTCCGGAAATTATAAACAACTCATCAAATGAGGACTGCGATATTTATTCCGGAAGCATTGTTTTGTACAAGGCCGAAAGCATTATTTCAAGTACAAGCCAGACCATAAGCTATACAACGAATAGTTATACAAACGATATTTATAACGTTTATGATTACCTATATTATTATGGTGTAAAATACCAACCAGGAGAGGCATCAACATTGTTGACAAAGGAGGGGGGGGTGACGCATCACGAAACGCTTCCAGTGCATGCTGACATCAAGGCCGGAATTGTGAATAATGACGGTTCCATAAATTATTATTTATCTGATACAAATTTTTATTTCAAGCAAAACGGTGATTCATCCATATTAAATGGTACTGACGGGCAGGTGATGATTATAATACCAGAGCATTACCGGAGAGTTTATAGAGATAGTGGTTACGAACATATCCTGTTAAGCCAATATCCGCTTGAAAATTTTGTACGGGTAGATTCCTTTGCAATAGGTGCCTATAATGCAAGCATATCTACCGGTGATACCTTATGCAGTATTTCCGGGGATACAGCAACAACAAGCATAACAAGAACAAACGCCAGGGCATACGCCGCAAAAAGAGGGGAGGGATGGAGTGTTTTGCCCTACGAACAGTATAAAAGCCTGATTTATTTATACTTGATTGAATTCGCTTGCTTCAATTCACAGGACAGCATTTCCTTGGGGGCCACAAATGCAAGTTCATCCGACTGGAATAACTATAATGGCTACAACCCGGTATTTCAGACAGGCAAAATCAATCAATACGGATTGATAACAGGAGGCTTTACCGATAGCGTTCCATCTTTCATTGCAGGCTCCACAACATTAACGGTTGAAAGATCTTGCTTTTATGGAATTGAAGACATATTCGGACATATCTGGCAATGGCTGGATGGAGTTAATATTTATAACGCATCCGGCGGCGGATCAAGGTTTTTCACATGTAGTGATCCTGTATATTTTTCAGATTCCGACACAGCAACTAATTACACATATATAGGCAAGGGCGCGAGCGAAGACGGATATATAACAGAAATATTAACCGGGGAAATTATACCTGCTGACGTTGGTGGGTCATCAAGCACCTATTTAAGCGATTACTATTATACACAATACGATAATGATCCGGCTGGTGGTTTTCGCGCCCTGTGCGTTGGCGGCCGTCTGAGCACTGGTTCGCTTGCCGGCCTTCTGTGCTCGAATTCGAATTATTCGGCGGGCAGTTCCCATGCGATCGTCAGCGCCCGGCTTTGCCTTGTATGGTAAATAAGTTAAATATGATTAAAAAGGTTGTTATATTGTTGGTGCTCTTTGGTTTTCGCGCCCTGTACGTTGGCGGCAATCTGAACAATGGTTCGCATGCCGGCCTTCTGTGCTCGAATTCGAATAATTCGG
>JAGYLD010000119.1 GCA_018401355.1 Bacteroidales bacterium | reverse complement strand
GAAGCTGGTCGAAACTGTCTCCAATATGATCATCATTCACCAAATATGAGGAAACAACTTGCAGACCGTTATTGACCGGAACAGCACCGGAACTATTATCATCCTTTTTGCAGGCATTCAGGATCAGGAAAACCGGCAAAATAATCAGGAAAGGATTCTTTAACGATAAGTGGGATAATGGAAATGTTTTCATAGTTGTTGGAATTAAAAATGAAACCAATTTAGTGAAAATAATTGTTTTGATATCAATTTTTATAAGGAATAAATCCTATTTCCAGGAACTGACCAATAACACTTAAATTGAAATATTATGAAAATGCAACTTATCCAGGAAAAAATTTTTGGAGTCCGGGGTAAAAGAGTTATGCTTTTACTGAATGCGGAGTTATTATGCTCGCTAATGTTTTGAAAAGTAAGAAAGCACGCGTGAAAGGAGCGATACAATAATCTTTGACTATCTTTGTATTTCAACCATCAGCTATGCCTGAAGAAAACAAAAACGAGAAAAGGTCAGCCCTCCAGGTCAACAAAGGGGTGGAGCAGCCCTCCCAGATCAATCCCCTTGCAGCAGGCCGTATTAAAGGATTAAAGAAGAAAGATCTGGACGCCGGCACCTATGTAAAGGGAATCCTTTCCGGCGACCGTACCATCTTCAGCAAGGCCATAACATTGATCGAAAGCACACTGGAAAAGCACCACCATCTTGCCCAGGAGATCATTTCACAATGCCTTCCACACTCGGGAAGATCTATTCGCATCGGTATTACAGGTGTGCCAGGGGTGGGAAAAAGTACTTTCATTGAAGCTTTGGGCAAGTCCCTGACATCATCAGGACACAAGATAGCCGTCCTGGCCATCGACCCCAGCAGCCAGCGTTCCAAAGGCAGCATCCTGGGAGACAAAACCAGGATGGAGGACCTGGCCAACGATCCCAATGCCTATATCCGGCCGTCATCAAGTGGTGGTTCCCTGGGCGGGGTTTCCAGGAAGACCAGAGAAGCGATCGTGCTGTGTGAAGCTGCCGGATACGACGTCATCTTTGTGGAAACCGTTGGAGTGGGACAATCGGAAACTGCTGTGCATTCCATGGTGGACTTCTTCCTGTTACTGATGCTTTCCGGTGCCGGTGACGAGCTGCAGGGAATAAAAAGGGGCATCATGGAAATGGCAGATGCCATTGTCATTAACAAAGCGGATGGTGACAATATCCAACGTGCAAAACTCGCCAAAGCAGAGTACGAAAATGCATTGCATATGTTCCCGCCAACACCTTCCGGATGGGTACCCCCTGTCAGGACCTGCTCATCGGTAAGCAAACAAGGAGTCACAGAGGTTTGGGACAACATCCTGGAATACAAGAAATTAACCAAAGGAAACGGCTACTTTCAGGAAAAAAGAAAACGGCAGAATATCGGGATCATGTATGAAACATTGGAAGCAGAACTAAAGGAAGTCTTTTACCGTGATCCTGAAATAAAAGCCCTCCAGAAAAAGCTTGAAGGGGATATCCTGGCCAATAAGATGAGCCCGTATTTGGCGGCTAATGAATTGATTGAGGCTTTCCAGAGGATAGAACGCGGTTAACGCAGATTGGACGGATTACCACGACTTTTTTCATGTATGATTCATTTTATTGATATCTCACAAAACAAATCTGTGAAAATCTGAGTAATCAGTGGTGATCTTGCCCATACTTTGAGGCTTGCTTTAAGCTGTTCAAAAAAAATCTTCGTGACTCTGTGCCTCAGTGGTTTAACCCTTTATGTCTTCAATTCCTTGCTTTCTCTTCTTTGGGAACAACCAGGAAATGATGACAGAAACTCCCAATATCCCTACTACGATAAACAAGCTTGTCCTGGTCCCGAGATCTACGATATGGAAATAATGGGCCGGCATTTTCAGTCCTATGAAAATCAACAATACCGCCAGGCCGGCTTTCAGGAAATAAAACCTGTTTATCACATTGGACAATAAAAAGAACAGTGAACGCAGTCCGATAATAGCAAAGATATTGGAAAAGAAAACGATATAAGGATCCTTCGTAACCGCAAAAATGGCCGGAACAGAATCCACCGCAAAGATCACATCTGTGAATTCAATAACCAGCAAAACCAGGAACAAGGGAGTGATCAATAATTTCCCGTTTTGCCGGATCCAGAATTTGTGTTCTTCGAAGCGAGGATGAACAGCAAAATACTTCGAAGCAAGCTTTACCACAGGATGATGTTCAGGATCGATTTTCTTCTTCTTGGCTTTGATAAATTTCCATAACATTTGCCCTCCGGTATAGAACAGAATCCCGCCAAACAACAACAAGATCCAGTCAAACTTTTGTATCAGGGCTGAACTGAGAAAAATAAAGATAAACCGCATGACGATGGCTCCCAGGATGCCCCAAAACAGAACTTTTTTAAAATACTTTTCCTTAACTCCAAATGCTGAAAAAATCAGGATCATGACAAATACATTGTCGATGGAGAGTGCATACTCAATGATGTAACCTGTGAGGTATTCCAATGAAAGGTTCTTGTTGTATACCATTTTGGCTTCTTCGAAACCCAGTCCCGAAATGTCAACGGGATGCATGTATTTGGTAATGTTCCCGGACAGCTCTTCAACAGACTGCAAACCATGCAGTAAATTTCCGCTGAAATAAAGGAAGAGGTAAAAACCCATAGACAAAGACAGCCATACAATAGTCCATATCAACGATTCCCTGAAGCTCACCACATGGTATGTTTTACTGAACAAACCCAGGTCGAGAAAGAGCATCAGTATGATGAAAGCAATGAATCCGCTGAAAAATAATACTTCTGAAGGCATAGGCAGGATAAAGCAGCAAAGATAAAAAGAATAATGCTGATCCGGGTATATAATCAGATTAGTTTATGCCAAAGAATTTATGAATTACTGTTAACGGATTAACAAAAATTTCATAAGTTTGAGCCCATTTCGAAAATTGTAAGCTATGAATGAAAAGACTGCCATGAACCCAAACCCCTTAGTTCAATACCTGAACAAGCCTGCCAGGGACTTCACACGCGATGACCTCGTAAAATATTGTGAAGACCACAACATTGAGATGATCAACTTTCGCTATGTTGGCTGGGATGGAAGACTGAAAACGCTGAACTTCATCATCAACAGCAAAAAACATCTGGAAGAGATTCTCACAAACGGAGAACGTGTGGACGGATCCAGCCTTTTCAGCTTTGTGGAAGCCGGATCCAGCGACCTGTATGTGGTTCCGCGTTATAAAACGGCCTTTGTCAACCCTTTTAATGAGATCCCTACCCTTGACATCCTGTGTTCATATTTCAATAAAGATGGGCATCAGCTCGAATCTGCACCGGAATATATTTTGAAAAAAGCACATCAATCCTTCAGGGATGTTACTGGTATGACCTTTGAGACCATGGGAGAGCTGGAGTATTATGTTATTTTCCCGAGGGAACATCAATTTCAGGCCGCCGATCAGAAAGGATACCATGAATCCATGCCGTTCACCAAGTGGGAACAGCTCAGGATTGATGCCATGCATGCGATTGCACAATCAGGCGGGTTAATCAAGTACGGACATTCAGAGGTTGGTAATTTCAGGATGGATGAAACCGAATACGAACAAAATGAAATTGAATTCCTTCCAACCAACGTCGAGGATGCAGCAGACCAGCTTATGGTAGCCAAATGGATCCTGCGCACGATGGCTTACCGCTATGGTGTAACCATCTCCTTTGCACCGAAAATCACCGTTGGCAAGGCGGGAAGCGGAATGCATGTCCACACACGCCTTATGAAGAACGGTAAAAATGTGATGATAGAGAACGGTCGCCTGAGTGATACTGCCAAAAAAGCGATAGCGGGCTACCTTGATCTTGCACCTTCGCTGACAGCTTTTGGCAATATCAACCCGACTTCCTATTTCAGGCTTGTCCCTCATCAGGAAGCCCCAACCAACATTTGCTGGGGTGACCGTAACCGTTCCGTTCTGGTAAGAGTTCCTTTGGGTTGGTCCCTGAGCAACGACATGGTAAGCCAGATCAACCCTCATGAAAAACCCTATGAAGGTGACCTTACCGACCGCCAGACCGTTGAATTCCGCTGTCCTGACGGATCCGCCGACATATACCTTTTGATGGCAGGACTGACTGTCGCAGCCCGCCATGGTTTTGAGATGAAGGACGCTCTGGAGTTTGCCAGGAAAACCTATGTGGATGTCAACATCTTCCATGAAGAGAACAAAGCCAGACTGGCGGAGCTGAGCCAGCTGCCAACATCCTGCTATGAATCAGGAGAATGCCTGGAAAAACAAAAGGCCATTTACGCACAGCATGGCGTTTTCCCGGAAAGGATGCTGGAATGGATCGCCAGTTACCTGAAAAGCTTCAACGATAAAGATCTTCGTGCAGAGATCAGCAACAACGAAGAAGAGATCATGAAGCTGGTGCAGAAGTATTTTCACTGCGGGTAAACGGTTTTACCACAGAGGCACAGGGTCACAGAGATCAATTTATTGACTGAGCACCCTATATGATTGGCTATCAGCCATATTGAATTTGCTTCGTGCCTCAGTGACTCCGTGGTGTAAAATCTCACACACTCCTGAACCGGATAAGCTTCCTCTTCAAAAATACTCTCCGGATCCAGAAAGGTAGGACAATCACACCAATCACGAGATAGGGATAATAACTCAGGATGCGCCACAAAAGGCCAACGGCTGCTTCAAAACCCTGTGGGATAAATTCTCCCAGGAACATGGGAAAAGCATATTCCGCAACACCGCTGCTGCCGGGGGTAGGACTGATCAGCAGAATGACCCACATCACCAGTTGCCGTCCGTAGATTAAAAGCTGTTCCTGTGCAGCTGGGTTGAATGCCAGGATAAGACAGTTTACCACCCAGAACCTGGCTGTCCAGCTAAAAACCGTTGCAGCGTAAGCCTTAAGCCAGAACTTCCAGGACTTCCCTTTCATCTCTCTGGATGTGGTGATAATGTCGTCGCCTGTTTCTGCAGCACCCTGTCTCCAACGCCTTAGAAACCTGATCTTGAACACCTTTAGAAGTATCCACTTAAACCCTCTTGGATTCAGGAAGATAGCGTAAGTGATGATGGTTGTCAGCAAAAGGATAAAAGCATATCCTGCAATGAAAACCCCCTCACTTCCCCAGTTCATAAGAAATGACTCGCTGCTGACAAACAAGTTATGCGTGCCGATGGCCAGAATAATAATGGGAACCATCAGAATGTAAAAGAGCTCATCGAGCATGGCAGTGATCATGACTATGGCAGTGGAACGGCCGACACTGATGCCTTCCTTATGGACGATGATCAAAGCAATGGCAGAACCACCCACAATAGATGGTGTGATGGAAGAAGCAAATTCCCAAAGCATGATGGCATCGAAACTGTGCCTCCAGTTTATTTGTTTGTCGGTCATCAGTCGGAGCCGGTACATGTATGCAATATCCCGGATGGCCTGCAGGCAGATGGCGGCCAGCAACCAGCCAATCATGTAACCGGACCAATTCACACCAGAAATATCTTCTTTGTCAAAATCCCTGATGATCAACCAGGCTGCCATGCCCAAACCGATGATGATCGGAATGATGATCCGCTTGAGCTGGAAAAAACGTAATATCTTACGGAGGTCGCTGGCCATGGAAAGATAGTTATTTACCGTATTGATTCATATGATGTAGCTTATAATTCCTGCAACCTAAAATAATCCATTTGCACCCCCTTCCAGAATCCAGAATCCAGAATCATTATCAATAAATTTTCCTTTCCGGATTCTCCATCCATTTTAGAAAAACCTCAACAGCTTCATCCTGAAGATGCTGTACAAATTTGATCGACCGACGATCATGTGGTATGTTGATCTCTTCATATATCATATCATCGCTAAAACCTGCTTCAGCTGCATCCTTTCGGTCAGCAGCAAAAACTACCCTGGAAATTCTGGACCAGTATATAGCACCCATACACATGGGACAAGGCTCACAACTGGAATAAAGCACAGTACCACTCAAATCCCATGAATTCAATTTTCTGCAGGCCTTTCTGATCGCAACAATCTCAGCATGTGATGTGGGATCATTGGTTTGCAGAACCTCGTTCCATCCTTCCGCGATAACTTCATCATTTAACGTGATCACTGCACCAAAAGGCCCGTGAATACCATCATGGGAATTTTTTGCCGACAATCTAATGGCTTTTCGCAGGAAAATGCTGTCTTTTTCGTTGATCATGGATTGGGACTTATGGGGCGAAATTAGGGTTTTTAAGGATATTCACGAAGTATCACAAAGTAATTTTCTTATTTTTATATCCGGCTTAACATATATAATTCCAAAATAAAGTGCTGTTTATCTCGCTTTTATTTCAAACAATCCTGCTAATCATTCATTTGATTGAAGAAATTCGAACGGGTTTCAGGAAAAGGTTTCCCTTGGGCAAGATGCCTGTGTGGATTTTTATCAGCGGCAACATTGTAATTTATGCTTTTGCGGCAACAATGCTTATCCTTGTAAATCAGGCTGATCCTCTGGGAAACATCTTTGCCTGGATATTTTCAATAGGGGTCCTATTAAATGGTGCCGGACACATCTTATTCATGGTATACAAGAGAAAATATTTTCCGGGGGGATGGACCGCCATTCCATTGATTCTGGCTGCGATTTATACCATCACGGTTCTTT
>JAGYLD010000118.1 GCA_018401355.1 Bacteroidales bacterium | reverse complement strand
ATTTCACCCGACGAATTTAATGGTGGATTTATCATGAAACCCGGGCACCTGGATGCCGGTTCCAATTATGTGCTGGATGTTCAGGGGATCACCAATGACGACAGGGCCCAGATCATCCAGTACGCTGACTGGGGTGGTGAAAACCAGCGGTTTCATTTTGTGCCACTTGATGATCATACTTACAAGATCATTATCAGGAGAAGCATGAAGTGCTGGAGTCTGCCCGATGATGTTTTTGAGATCGGTGAACCTGTTTTGCAAATGGCCTGGGATGAGGAAGATCATTCCATCTGGGAGATATTGAAAAACCCCGTTTTTTTGCAAAAGTATTTGGAAGCGGAAATGCTTAATGTCTCCTATTCGTCCGGCATGTTGCAGGTGCAAATGAATGACTCGAAAATTATGAAGGAACTCTCTGTACTGGATTTACTGGGAAAAATATTGCGTCACGAAAGCAATATTTATGCCAGCCGGTACAGGATGCACCTGGATGTTGATCCTGGGTTTTACCTGGTCAGGGCCACACTGTCAGACGGCATTATGGCCAATGAAATGTTCTATAAACCCTGATAATATGATTATTAAACAAATCTTTATTCACTAATTAAAAACTAACAGTTATGAAAAGAATCTTTACATTATTGGTATTATTTGTAGGCTTTGTAGCTTATACAAACGCTCAGACCCCCCTGCTTACAGGGGAGACTTCACCTGAGGCGATCACCTATTATGACTTCGTGGAGTGGGCTATTGATGAAGGAAAAATGGCAACCTGGTATGTTGATTTCGGTGATGGAGGACCTTATACACAATTCGTTGATAATCCGGATACGGAAGGGATCAACGAAACTGATAAGGCTCTTTACATGGAGACAATAGCTTCTATTGACTGGTGGGGGAATTTTTTGCAATTCAGGCTTGAGACCCCGATGACAATTACGGAAGATATTCGTTACCTGCACATGTTTCACTGGCGTGAGAAACTGAACGATGGATGGAGTATTAACATTAATACGGAACAGTCCCCGCATTCAGATGCGGAGAAGGGCACACTCAGGTTTGACGGGAACAATGCCCAGGCCGGTGTTTGGGAGGATATTGTCATTGACCTGAAATACCTGATCGATGAGGGACTCACCCTCAATGATATCCTTGTAATTGTAGACAAGGATTGGAGTGATCCGAAAGACAATCCTCCTTCAAAGTATTACTTTGATGAGATCATCCTGAGTGATGATCCCCTGCAGCGCGGTGTGACTATCCTGGAAGGTACTGATATCCTGAATGCTGAAGAGCAGACGCAGCTTGATGAGCTGGTCATCAGCACCCAGAATGAATCCAATACCTATTCGGTTATTGACAATCCGTTTACTGACAGCTGGCTCAATGCGGACGGCAAGGTGGTGGAATTCTTCAAGAGCGATCAAGCTTCCTGGTGGCAGGGGTTCAATGTGACGTTCCCGGGGATCCATGCGATTGAATATGGAACGAAGCAATACCTGCATGTGCTTGTACGTACAGATACGACCTGCTTTATTCAGTTGCATGCAGTGGACAACCTTGGTTTCGAACACACAGAGATGTTCCTGTATCCCATGGAAGAGATCGATGGTGACTGGTTTGACCTGGTCTGGGATCTCAGCACAAACATGGCAGCCCTGAAATCTTTCACCGTACGGTTCGATATCCGGATGGATGCCGATGAGAATTACCTTAACGGTACACCAGCAAGGAATTTCTATGTGGATGAGATCACCCTGGATGATGTTGAGGATCCGCGAGAAGGTACAGATCCTTCAATTGGAATTGAAAAGGACAAGACAGCTTCCATGATTATCTACTCAATGGATCGTACCATCTATTTCGATATGCCTGGTGCTGAAAGGGCAATAGTGTATGATATGCTTGGTAGAAATGTTGCTTCGGCGGACAACCTTGGCAATCTTTCAGGTCAGCACGCCATCGAAGTACCTCAACAGGGAGTCTATATCCTCAGAGTAGCAGCAGGAAACAGGGTTGCGACTGAAAAAATCCTTGTGAAGTAATTCTTTTATCCAGGTTCCCCGGGGGATATTTCTCCGGGGAATACTGGTTTGTTTGCTATACCCATATGTAATAAGGATATTGCATAAGCAGGAAACAGAGGCATGTTCATATGTTCGATTCTCTGTCCATTTTGGCAAATTCAATTAATCAGAACCCAATGAAAACCTTGAACCCGATTTATTTACTTGCTCTGCTGCTGGTATTTTTTATGGCAGCCTGTACTGAAGAGGATGTGGGCATGGAAGGTCAGCTAACCGGTACCTGGAAGTTGTCTTCAAAAACCGTTGATGAAATAGCTGTTGTGCTCTCTGAATGTGAGCAGCAAAACATCCTGGAGTTACAGGATTATAATTTCTGTTTGCTGATCGATGGTTGCACTCAGGATACGGTATTTTCCGGATGGAATTATACGTATGACATGCTCAGCATTTCAGTACTTCTGCCTGCAGCATTTTATGTTGAGCAGATCGATGCAACTTCACTGGTATTGAAAAGGAATGATATCACTTCAGAAGGTGAATTACAGGAAACGACACTGTCTTATTTAAGAAATCCTTAAGTACCCGGATATTTATATGGGTTACAATAAACCAGAACAATAATGACGAAGCAAATTTTTACAATCTTCCTAGCGGTTATCCTTGTAGTTCTTACGGGGTGTGAAGAAGAGGCAGAGAATATGGGCCTGCTCAACGGTTTCTGGGCACAGGAGACCATCCTTGAGGACGGTGTCAGTGTTGAGCTTTCAGAATGTGAGGCATCCACACGGCTGCTCATTGAACAGAATGGTGTTTACAGGCTTTACAGTTCCTGTGATACTATGGAGCGGTCAGGGACCTGGTGGATCACTAACGATAGTATTCTGGATCTTTCCATGGACAGGTGGAACGGAAGTAACAGTTATGAGCCCTATCCTGTCCGCTTTACAATGTTGAATCTTACAGAAGCGTAGCCGGACTGCGCGGCGTGGGCGCGGTCGCGGAATGTCCAGATGATTTAGTCATGACCTGGTGTTAGATGTTTACTCCTCATAATGAGATCACAGGTGATCTGACTGATGAAGAAATCCTGCTCGACCGTTATAACAAGACCCTGAAAACCTACATCTACAGGTTTTCCAGATTAGACTGAAACGATAATTATATTACAAATACATTGGCGGAATGAGAAAAAAAATATTCAGATACAACCTGTTATTTCTTTTGACGATCCTGTGTACACATTTGAGTTTCGGTCAGCAACCCGGTGCGGTCACAGGGATGGTTACTGATGCTCAGACCGGCGACCCGCTTATTGGTGTAAACATATTTATTAAAGGAACAACAACAGGCACCATCACCACCATTGATGGAACATATTCACTGATAGTACCGGACCCCGGCAGCACTTTGGTTTTTTCCTATATCGGTTACCAGATGAAGGAGGTGAGGGTTGAAGGGCAAACAGTGATTGATGTTGAATTGAGCCTGGATACAAAGAGCCTGGAAGAGGTAGTCGTTGTCGGTTACGGAATCCAGAGCAAGGAATCTGTCGTCGGTTCTATTTCGGCGATAAATAACAAAACGATTGTTTCTATTCCTGTTTCTAACGTAACACAATCCCTGGCAGGAAAACTATCGGGTGTTGAGGTTGTGCAGCCATCCGGAGAGATCGGAAGGGATGAGGCAGAGATCTTTATTCGAGGACAGGCTACCTACGGAAATTCTCAGCCATTGATTGTCGTTGACGGCATTATAAGGGATGGCTTTGCCCAGATTGATCCTAACGAGATCCAGACGGTCAGTATACTAAAGGATGCATCTGCAACAGCGGTATATGGTGTTAAAGGAGCCAACGGGGTTATTATTATTACGACTAAAAGAGGAAAGGAAGGCAAGCCGGATATTTCCTTTACGGCTCAAACAGCATTAACAGTGCCGACAAGGATTCCCCAGCCACTGGGTTCTTTTCAGGCAGCGATGCTTTCAAATCTTCACAAGGTTGGAGGATCACAGGTGGCAGCTCCATTTAATCAACAGGATTTACTGAATTTTAGAACCGGGGCATCTCCCTATACAAATCCCGATTATTCCTGGGTGGATATCATGATGAAGGATTTTTCGACACTCTCCCAGTACAACCTTAATGTGAGCGGGGGTACAAAAACCATCAAGTATTTTGTCTCGGGAGGTTTTATGACGCAGGATGGTGTCTATAACTATGATCCCTATACCAATTTTTCCAGGATTAATTTCAGATCAAATTTTGACATTAATGTTACACGGAATTTCAGTGCCGCACTAAGCCTGGGAACGCGCATTGAATGACTTTTTCGGACTTAACTTTGATGATGGCAGCTGGGAGTTGTATCGTGCCTCTTTCGCATTGGGAGGCAGGTTTACTCCCGTGTTCAATCCGGACGGTTCCCTGGCGGGAAATAGCAGCAGAACGAATATTATTGGGGATGTCAGGGACAGGGGTTTTTACAAGGAGCTTAGGAGTGTACTGGAAATGAGCATAAACCTGGAGTATAAATTGGGTTTTATTATGGAAGGGCTTTCATTGAAAGGGCAATTGGCTTTTGACGATAATGGAACAATGAACAGGAACTATGAAGAACGATTCTCCGTATATGAATATGATTTGGCTACCCAGGCCTATACGCAGTTTGGTGAGGACAGGCCCCTTTATTATGCATGGGGAAACATTTATGATACCCGGAAAACCTATTATGAGTTAAGCTTAAATTATGCCAGAGATTTTGGAAATCATAGTGTTACTGCGTTGTTGCTTGGAAACCGGGATTTGAAGTATATCAATGAAGATACGCCGTATGCCACAGAAGGCATTGTCGGACGGGCTACTTATAATTACAATCGCCGATACCTGGCAGAGGTCAATGTGGGATTCAACGGATCTGAGAATTTTTCTCCACAGAAACGGTATGGCCTTTTTCCTGCTTTTGCATTGGGTTGGATCATTACCAATGAACCGTTCTTACAAAATACAGGCTTTACCAACGTGTTTACCAATCTTAAAATCAGGGGATCATTAGGTTGGGTCGGAAATGATAAAATCGGTAGTGATCGGTTTATATATCTGCAGCAATATGAAGAGGCTGGTGGTGCCTATTTTGGTATTGGGGATAACTGGTTTCCGGGCATCAGGCAGGGAACAATTGCAAACATGAATGTGCAATGGGAAGTTGCCCGTAAACAGAATATTGGTATTGAAACGGACATTCTTAATGGATTATTTGGTTTGACGGTTGACTATTTCTACGAATACCGCGATAACATTCTGACAACCGTTACCAATACACGGCCTGATTACGTGGGTGCGGAATTTAGTGCAGCCAATGTCGGGATTGTTGAAAATGAAGGATTCGAAATGGAGTTTCGTCATTACTATTCTGTTAGCAGGGATTTTTCCTATTATGTGAGAGGGAATTTTTCCTATGCCCATAATACCGTATTAAAGAAGGATGATGCTTATATGACGTTGGATTATCAGAAAGAGGAGGGTTATTCAATCGGAACATCCTTGCTATATAATGCCATCGGTATTTTCCAAACCTATGAAGAGATCTATGACAGTCCTCCACAGATATCACAGTTGGGTGGTATTCCGGGGAACAACTATCTTTATCCGGGAGACCTGAAATTTGAAGATATCAATAACGATGGAGTGATTAACCGTTATGACCAATACAGGACAGGTTACTCATATGTTCCCGAGATATCTTATGGTGTAACGGTTGGATTTAATTACAGGAATTTTGATGCTTCAGCCCTGATTCAGGGTGTAGCCAGGGCTTCTTTCTGGAAGAACTGGGAGATTATGTGGCATTTCTCTAATAACGAAAATGTCTTTCCAAAACACTGGCATTACTGGACCCCTGAAACATCTGGTGAAGAACAGTATGTTCGCTTGTACGGACCTTATCAGAACAATGAGGCAGGAAGCACTTACAGCCTTGGATCTGGAGAATATGTAAGGTTGAAGAATGCTGAGGTGGGTTATACATTTTCCACTTCAGCACTGAATAGGATCAAGGCAGAATCATTGAGGATATACCTTTCAGGTGTCAACCTGATTCTCTGGGCAAAGGAGCCATATATTGATCCCGATAACCGGCATCAGCGAGGAGGAAGTATGCCTCCGCTGAAATCCTATAACCTTGGAATAAACCTTAATTTCTAAAGATAACAGGAATGAAATTGAAAATATTTAGTTTAACGGTATTGGTCTCATTGGTTTTGGTTTCCTGTGAGAATGATTTCCTGGACAGGGCGCCGGACCTGAATCTGGATGAGGAGAAGGTATTTACAATATTTGAAAATGCACAACGCTATCATGCTGACCTCTACAGTCATTTAATTGATGGTTTTAACAGGATGGGCAATTATCAGCCTGTACCTATGTCCTCAGCTGCGGATGAGTCTGATTCCTATATGGGGTATCACGGTACGCAGACTTTTAATTTTGGCAGTTATGACGGGGCGGACAACCAGATCTTCAACTGTTATGCGGGAATTCGAAAAGCCAACACCTTTCTGTCGAAAACCGATGTGATTCCTTTTCCTGATGATGATATTCGTCAGGCAATGATAGGTGAAGCCTATTTTTTGAGGGCTTTTTATTTTTTCGAAGTGATAAAGAGGTATGGCGGGATGCCGATCATTGATACGGTGCTCATTCCCGGTGATGAATTGTATTATGAAAGGGATTCATACAGTGATTGTGTTGAATTTATTCTGAGCGATTGTGAGAATGCCATTGCAGGCCTTCCCTTAACAAGGCCGGATGATGAACTGGGTCGTGCAACAAAAGGAGCTGCCATGGCCCTGAAAGCCAGGATGCTTTTATATGCTGCCAGTCCGCTGTGGGACCTGGAGA
>JAGYLD010000117.1 GCA_018401355.1 Bacteroidales bacterium | reverse complement strand
ATAACCCTATAACAATATAACCATATAACAATATAACCATATAACAATATAACCATATAACAATATAACCATATAACAATATAACTCTATGTTACTAGAAATAAAGAACCTTCATGTTACCATTAATGGCAAAGAGATCATCAGGGGATTGGATTTGAAAGTGAATGAGGGTGAGACGCATGCGATCATGGGTCCGAACGGGACTGGTAAAAGCACGCTTGCGCTGGCCATTGCCGGCAGGGAAGGATACGAGGTGACGGATGGAGAGATCCTGTACAAGGGCAAAAGCATCCTGGAGATGAACCCGGAAGAAAGGGCCCTGGAAGGGATCTTCCTGGGATTTCAATATCCTGTGGAAATACCTGGTGTCAGCATCACCAACTTCATGCGGACAGCCATCAATGAGCACAGGGAATATAAAGGTCAATCACCAATGTCAGCCGGTGATTTCCTTAAACACATGGAAGAAAAAAAGGAATTGGTGGAGATCCATTCCAAACTTACCAACAGGTCGGTAAATGAAGGATTTTCAGGGGGTGAGAAAAAGAGGAACGAGATCTTCCAGATGGCCATGCTCGAGCCAACCTTGTCCATCCTGGATGAAACAGACTCAGGTCTTGATATCGATGCCCTTAAGGTAGTAGCCAATGGGGTGAACAAGCTCCGCAGCAAAGACAACGCATTTGTTGTGATAACGCATTACCAGCGTTTGCTTGATTACATCGTTCCTGATTTTGTGCATGTATTGTATGATGGAAAAATTGTCAAATCAGGCTCAAAAGACCTGGCCTTGCAATTGGAAGAAAAGGGATATGACTGGATCAAAAAAGAATCCAGCCTGGCCAAATAACGATTAAGAGGACTTTTTATGATAACCACTAAAGATATACCGCTTTATAACCAGATGCTGGAATCATTTCAGCAGCATCAGAATCAGATCAGTAACAATGATCCGGATGAGATACGTTCCCTTAGGTCTGAAGCCATAGAAAGTTTCAAAAAGCAAGGATTTCCAAACAAGAAAACAGAAAACTGGAGAAATACAGACCTTGCAAAAACGCTTGATAGGGATTACAAAATTCTCTTTGACCCAATTAAGGAAAACATAAATCTTGATAAAATCTTCCGATGTCAGATCCACAACCTGGAAACGGACCAGATCTCACTGCTTAACGGATGGTATGTTAAAGATGGAGAGGCCTTAGAGCATCATGAAAATGGAATGATCAGCGGGAGTCTCTCTGCAGCAATGAAAAAATATCCAGATCTGATCTCCAAGTACTTCGGCAAATATGCCAAGCATGATAAGGATGGCTTCATTGCTTTGAACACTGCCTTTGCCCAGGATGGATTCTTCCTGTATATCCCTGAAAATGTACAGGTTGAAACACCAGTTCAAATGGTCAGCATCATCAACTGGGATGAAGACCTGATGGTTCAAACCCGCAATCTGATTATCCTGGAAAAGAACAGTAAACTTACATTGGTGCATTGTGATGATTCAACCAATCAACAATCCATATTTAAGAACTCCATTACCGAGGTACAAATTGGTGAGAATGCATCTTTAGAGCATTACAAGCTTCAAAACCTTAACGACCAAAGTTCCCTCATCAATTCCACCTATTTTCACCAGGAAGCCAACAGCAATTTGATCTCCAATATCATCACACTTAACGGCGGATTGTTAAGAAATTACTCCCATGTAACCCTTGATGGCCGGGGCGCAAATGCTGATGTTTATGGTGTTTATCTGATGGACCAGAAACAACACATCGACAATCAGGTATATATAGACCATGCAAAACCTGATTGTTACAGCAATGAGCTTTTCAAAGGAATCCTTGATGATGAAGCCAGCGCAGTCTTCAACGGGCATATCCTGGTAAGGAAAGATTCTCAGAGAACCAATGCATACCAAAATAACAGGAACATCCTGATGACAGATGATGCGAAAGCCAATGCCAAGCCTTTCCTGGAAATTTATGCAGACGATGTAAAATGCAGCCATGGAGCTACCGTCGGACAACTTGACCTTGAGCAATTATTTTATATCCGGAGTCGGGGAATATGCGAAGCCAATGCCCGCTTATTGTTATTATATGCTTTTGCTGCAGAGATCATTCAAAAGGTAAATATCGATCAGCTTCGCGAAAGAATAGATGCAATGGTAAGGCAACGGCTGCGTGGAGAACTTGCAGTGTGTGACACATGCGCCCTTCACTGCGACGGACCCAAAAAGGAGATTATTTTTGATATTGATATGAGCAAAATATAAAAACTTGCCTTATATTTGTAATTAATTTATTAATCCTGAAAATTTCGTCAAGTGCCATTCGATATCAACAAGATAAGAAAACACTTCCCCATCCTTGAGGAGAAGATCAACAACAACAGTCTCATCTACTTTGACAATGCTGCCACCTCGCAGAAACCCTTACAGGTCATTGAGCGGATTATAGATTACTACAAAAAAGAAAACTGTAACATCCACCGCGGAGTGCATACACTAAGTCAGAAGGCAACCCGCGCTTTTGAGGAAACAAGGGTCAAGGTAAAGGAATTTATCAATGCAGAAAGTTCTCATGAGGTGGTTTTTACCAAGGGGACAACAGAATCTATTAACCTTGTTGCCAACAGTTTAGGTGAAAAGCTTTTACAAGAAGGAGATGAAGTACTGGTTTCCGCGATGGAACACCATTCCAACCTTGTGCCCTGGCAAATGGTTTGTAAAAAGAAGAAAGCACATATGAAGGTGATTCCTTTCAACGATAAGGGAGAGATTATCCTGGAAGTATTTAAACCCCTTCTCAATTCCCGCACAAAGATCCTGGCACTTTCACATATTTCCAACGCCCTCGGTACCATCAACCCTGTAAAAGAAATGATCGCCATGGCCCATGAAAAAGACATTCCGGTTCTCATTGATGGTGCCCAGGCAGCAGCCCACATAGAAATTGACGTACAGGCTCTGGATTGTGACTTTTATTGTTTTTCAGGACATAAAATGTATGCACCCATGGGAAGTGGTGTTTTGTTTGGCAAACAAGAATTTCTCGAAATGATGGAACCATATCAGGGTGGTGGCGAAATGGTGGATACAGTAACATTTGAAGAAACAACCTATAACGAGCTTCCTTTTAAGTTTGAAGCAGGAACACCCAATGTTGAGAGCATCCTGGGTATGGGAGCAGCTATTGATTTTGTGAGGGAATATGACCTTCATGAAATCAGGAAGCATGAAGAAGAACTTTTGAAATATGGAACGGAAGCACTTTCCCGAATTGAAGGGTTGAAGATTTACGGTACAGCAAAAGAAAAATCCGGCATCATCTCATTTCTTCTTGATGGCATTCACCCTTATGATGCCGGTACCATCCTGGACCAATTGGGTATTGAGGTAAGAACAGGGCATCATTGTGCACAACCGGTTATGGACCGCTACCTCATTCCAGGAACAGTAAGGGTTTCGTTTGCCATTTACAACACAATGAAAGAAATAGATAAATTGGTTGGAGGATTGGATACCGTCAAAAAAATGTTAGGATAAAATAAGCGCAATGGAAAAAGAAATCAGAAACAATATAAACCAGATTATAAATGAATTTGCAGGATTTGATGACTGGATGGACAAATACAACCTATTGATAGAAATGGGAAAGTCTGTTCCGGTGATCGAACCCCAGTATAAAACGAAGAGCAACCTCATCTCCGGCTGCCAGTCAAGGGTTTGGCTGCAAGCAAAATATGATGGTGGAAAGGTTTATTTTGCTGCTGACAGTGATGCAGTGATAACAAAGGGTATTGTTAGCCTGCTTATAAGGGTTTTCAATGGTATGACCCCTGATGAAATACTGAATGCGGATCTGGATTTCATTGATGAGATTGGACTAAAAGACCACCTGTCTCCCACCCGTTCCAACGGCCTCACCTCCATGATCAAGCAAATGAAGCTCTATGCGATGGCTTTTAAAGTCAAAGAAAAAGCAGGAGAAAAAGAATAAAAATGAAACATAAAAGAGAATTAGAACAAAAGATCATCGAGCAAATCAAAGGAGTCTATGATCCTGAGATTCCTGTAAACATATACGAATTGGGCATGATCTATGAAATAAAGATCAACGACGATATGAACGTACATATCCTCATGACCCTGACCTCTCCAAATTGTCCTGTTGCTGACTCCTTGCCGCTTGAAGTAAAGGAAAAGGTCAAGGAGGTTGAAAGCATCAACGATGCAGAAGTAGAGATCACTTTTGATCCGCCCTGGTCGCAGGATATGATGTCGGAGGAAGCCCGCCTTGAACTTGGTTTTCTTTAGTACATACTGAATATTCGCCGGATTCTCCTGAAAATTTATAATTTTGTATCTCTATTACCAAAACGTAGCGGATTTTACCAGCGATGCCAGGAGAACTATTAAGCAAAATCAACGCCCCCTCGGACCTTAGGAAGCTCAATGAGGAAGACCTTCCGAAGCTATGCCAGGAGATCAGGGAATTCATCATTGATGAGATATCCCATAATCCGGGTCATCTCGGATCCAGTCTGGGTGCAGTGGAACAAACCGTGGCCATCCATTATGTTTACAACACTCCATATGACAAACTTATCTGGGATGTTGGCCATCAGGCATATGCGCACAAGATCCTCACAGGAAGGAAGGATGTTTTCCACACCAACAGGACCCTCAATGGCATCAGTGGTTTTCCCAGGATGAAAGAAAGCAAATATGATGCTTTCGGAGCCGGCCATTCTTCCACCTCCATCTCTGCGGCCCTCGGCATGGCTGTGGCTGCAAAGCTTGTCGACAACAACGGCAGACAACACATAGCAGTTATCGGCGACGGTGTCTATGACCGGCGCATGGCTAGCAAAGCCATGAACAACGCAGGTGTTTCTCAGTCAAACATCCTGGTGATCCTGAACGATAATGGTATGTCGATCGACAATAACGTGGGAGCCATCCGGGAATACCTTGTTGATATTACCGCTTCGAAGTTCTATAACAAACTTAAAGACAAGATATGGTTCTTGCTGGGAGGCGGCACCAAATATGGCAAAAACACCCGTGCGATCGTACGTCAGATCAGTAACGCATTCAAATCTACACTGCTTAACAAAAGCAACCTCTTTGAAGCCTTTGGTTTCCGTTATTTTGGACCCATCGACGGGCATGATGTTATCCACCTCGTAAAGATATTGAAGGACCTGAAAAGGATCCAGGGGCCGAAGCTTCTGCATGTAGTCACCACCAAGGGCAAAGGATTGAAGAAGGCAGAAGAAAACCAGACAAAATATCATTCACCAGGAGTTTTCGACAAGAAAACCGGCGAGATCATCAAAAACCCTTGTCCTGAAAAACAACCTCCCAAATACCAGACCGTTTTTGGCCGCACCATCGTGGAGCTGGCAGAGAAAAACGACAGGATTGTAGGTATCACGCCTGCCATGCCAACCGGCTCTTCCCTGAATATCATGATGGAGAAGATGCCACATCGTGCTTTCGATGTGGGCATTGCAGAACAACATGCCGTCACATTTTCAGCCGGCCTCGCAGCCCATGGGATGATCCCTTTTTGCAACATTTACTCCACTTTCATGCAGCGGGCTTACGACCAGGTCATTCACGATGTGGCCATCCAGGACCTCCATGTAGTCCTTTGCCTTGACCGTGGAGGCATTGTTGGAGAAGACGGAGCCACACATCAGGGTGTTTTCGATTTGGCATACCTCCGGGTCATACCCAACATCACCATTGCCTCGCCCATGAATGAAGAAGAACTGCGGAACATGATGTACACAGCCCAACTGCCGGAAATGAAGACTTTTGCTATCAGATACCCGCGAGGACGTGGCGTCATGCCAGAATGGAAAACGCCGTTCAGGAAACTTGATATTGGCAAAGGAAGAACCATCAGGAATGGTAAGGACCTTGCCATCATCACCATCGGACCGGTCGGAAACCATGCGGTTGAAGCTGCAGCCATCCTGGAAAAAGAAAACATTGACATTGCCCATTATGATATCCGTTTCCTGAAACCCATTGATGAAGAACTGTTGCATGATATCTTTAAAAATTTCGACAGGGTCATCACCGTTGAAGATGCAGCGGTCACAGGCGGCCTGGGTAGTGCCATCCTGGAATTTATATCGGATCATAATTACAAAACCAAAGTTAAACGGCTCGGGGTCCCTGACAAGTTCATCGATCAGGGAAAACCCGAAGAATTGTATAAGATTTGCGGATATGATGCAGATGGGATTGTAAGGACTGCAAAAGAAATGGTTAACAAATAGTTTGCTGATGAAAGTTTTCAGATACCTGCTTTTATTTCCCATAATTATATTGGCCCAGGTAACGGCAGGTGCTCAAAATCAGCAAAATAAAATAACAGATGATGCTCCTTTCCAGATAGAGCTTCCCGGGATCATCATTCAAAGCATACCCGCTGATTACACCATCCTGGCAAACACAGACCGGCTTCCCTCACTCACAGACACTGTCCTGAACATCCAGGTCAATGGCAAAAATATGGATGTTTATTTCCAGGATCACAAAGGTTCATTCAGCCAAACATTTAACAAGAAAACCAATCTGGAGGTCAAAGCAGATGGCCACACCATGAGCAATCCCATCTCCCCCATTCCACTTTGGATGTCCATTTTGCCTCCACTGATTGCCATACTTTTTGCCCTTGTATTCAGAGAGGTGTTCTCCGCTCTTTTCACTGGGTTGCTTGTTGGGACAACCATCATCGCCTACTATCAGGGTAGTCATTTTTTCATTGCCATCTTCCAGGGTATCTTCATGATGGTCGATACCTATCTGATCAAAGCACTTTACGACCTCGACCACCTGTCCATCATCGTCTTTTCCATGATGATCGGTGCCATGGTAAACCTGATCACCAGAAATGGAGGAATGAAAGGTGTGGTCAATATCCTTTCACGATATGCTACAACCGCACGTTCCGGGCAGTTCGTGACCTGGCTCATGGGCATTCTGATCTTTTTCGACGACTATGCCAACACCCTGGTGGTGGGTAACACCATGCGGCCCATGACAGACAGGTTAAAGGTTTCAAGAGA
>JAGYLD010000116.1 GCA_018401355.1 Bacteroidales bacterium | reverse complement strand
ACTATTCCATTCAAACTCTGCGCGACCGCAGCTATATCACCCGCGAAGGGGTATCCCTGCTCGGCGTCAGCGATGCCGCCGAATCCATCGGCTTCCGCACCATGGGCGTCAGGCTTAACTTTGAACAGCTTGCCTCCCAGGCACCCCTCCCCTGTATTGCACACTGGCAACAAAGTCATTTTGTGGTTGTTTATAAGATCAGGAAAAACAATGTCTACGTTGCTGATCCTGCCTACGGACTGATAAAATACAAGAAAGAAGAATTCCTGGAAGGGTGGGCAAGCACCCGGAAAGATGAAAATCCACAAGGCATCTGCCTGCTGCTGGAGCCTACCCCCGATTTCTACAAACAGGAAGGCGAAGACATTAACAAGAAAAGCTTCCGCTTCCTGTTGTCGTATGTGAAACCCCACAGGAAATTCGTTACCCAGCTCATCCTGGGTATGCTTCTGGCAAGTCTCTTGCAACTCATCCTGCCATTCTTGACCCAGGCCATAGTCGATATTGGTATATCCAACCAGGACCTCTCCTTCATTACCCTGGTGTTGATCGCACAACTGGTTCTTATGGTATCGCAAACCTCGGTAGAGTTTATCCGGGGGTGGATATTGCTGCATATGGCCACCCGTGTGAACATCTCGCTGATATCCGACTTCCTGATCAAACTGATGAAACTACCTCTGAAGTTCTTCGACTCAAAACTGGTGGGCGATCTGCTTCAAAGGATCACAGACCATAAGCGTATTGAAAGTTTCCTGACTGTCTCATCCCTGAACATCCTGTTTTCTTTCTTCAGTCTGATCATATTTTCCATTGTCCTGGCCATTTATAATCTCACGATATTCGGGATATTCATCGGGGGAAGCATCCTGTATGTCATCTGGATACAGGCATTCATGAAAAAAAGAAGGGATGTGGACTACAAACGATTTGCCCAGCAGGCCGACAACCAGAGCAACCTCATCCAGCTCATCACGGGGATGCAGGAGATAAAGCTCAACAACTGCGAGAAGCAAAAGCGCTGGGAATGGGAAAAGATCCAGGCCAAGCTTTTCCGGGTAAACATCAAAGGATTATCTATCAATCAGTACCAGCAAGCCGGGGCAGTCTTTTTCAACCAGACCAAAAACATCCTGATCGTCTTTGTGGCAGCTTATGCTGTGGTGCAGGGCGACATGACCCTGGGTATGATGATGGCTACCCTCTTCATCCTGGGACAGGCCAACAGCCCCATTGAACAGATGATCTCCTTCTTCCGCTCTGCACAGGATGCCAAGATCTCCATTGAAAGGCTGGGCGAGATCCACCAGAAAGACGATGAAGAAGATCCGGACGACCATAAGATCAATATCATACCCACCAGGAAAAGCATAGCTGTCAACAAACTATCGTTCCAGTATGAAGGTCCTCATTCGGAGATGGTGCTGGAAGACATCACCTGCCAGATACCTGAAAATAAGGTGACAGCCATCGTCGGCCCTTCCGGCAGCGGTAAGACCACGCTGGTTAAGCTGATGCTGGGCTTCTACCCTCCCGTAAAAGGGGATATCAGGATCGGCGAAACCAACCTGCTGACACTTAGTAACAGGACATGGAGACAGCATTGTGGCGCTGTGATGCAGGATGGATTTATCTTTTCAGATACCATTGCCAACAACATAGCGGTAGGCGATGAGGGTATCGACAGGGAAAAGCTCATTAATGCAGTCAAGGTGGCCAACATTCAGGAATTCATTGAATCCATGCCTTTAAGCTACAACACCAAAATCGGCATGGAAGGATCAGGACTGAGCCAGGGACAACAACAGCGGATCCTCATTGCCAGGGCTGTTTATAAAAATCCTGATTTCCTCTTTTTCGATGAAGCCACCAACGCCCTGGATGCCAAAAACGAAAGGGTCATCATGAAAAACCTCAATGAATTCTATCAGGGAAAGACGGTGGTGATCGTAGCACACCGGCTCAGCACGGTAAAGAACGCCGACCAGATCATCGTCCTGGAAAAAGGAAAGATCATAGAAAACGGAACGCATACAGAGCTGACAAAGCTCAAAGGAGCCTATTATAATCTTGTAAAAGACCAGCTTGAACTGGGAAACTAAAGATATGCCAAAGAACGGTAAGTCATCGAAACAATCTATCATCCACAGGAGCGAGCCCGTGCAGGAGATCCTTGGAAATATACCCCCATGGATCATCCGTTGGGGCATCACCCTGTTTTTTCTGATCATAGCCATATTGGTTGTGGGAAGCTGGTTTTTCAAATATCCCGACTTCATCACTGCCGACATAGAGGTTGTTACACAAAACCCGCCTGCGGATGTGGTTGCACGCGCCAACGGCAAGATTGAAGCACTGTTTGTTTCAGACAAGTCGTGGGTTGAAAAGGATGAACGCCTGGCAGTGATAGAAAATCCTGCAAGTTACGAGCAGATATTCATGCTGGCAGATAACATCAACATCCTGGAACCCTATATTCATAAAGCAATCATCGATTCCTTGCCCATATTTGATTATGCCTCTTATAATGACCTTGGTGAGATTCAGTCTTTCTTCTCTCTGTTCCTGAAAAACTACCTTGATTACATGAATTATCTGGAGGTAGACTATTACAACAGGAAAATCGAGGCCCTCAATATTCAGATAAAAGACCACCGGATATACTATGAATATTTATACCGACAAAGAAACACACTGGAAGAAGATTACCGGCTATCAGAAAAAGACTACAACCGCAACAAAAAACTCTTTGAGAACGGGGCGATAGCAGAAGCCGAGCTGGAGAAAAAGGAAAGCGCCATGCTTCAGAAAAAGCATGACTTTGAGGAAGCGCGAACCAGCCTGGCCAACACCAAGATCAAGATCACGGAACTGGAAGAAAAAATCCTGGAGTTTCAATTGCAGCGCCAGCAGGAAGCATCCGATCTGGTGCTGAACCTCAGGGAATCATTTGAAAACCTTGCCAGCCAGATCAGGATCTGGGAACAGACCTATGTGATCAAAACACCCATGGACGGACTTGCTACCTTTAATAAATATTGGGCTGAAAATCAAAATATTACCACCGGAGAAAAAGTGCTTTCAATCGTACCGGTAGATTCAACCAACATCATAGGAAAAATGAAAATGCCTTTGCAGGGCTCAGGCAAGGTTAAGGTCGGGCAAAAGGTCAACATCAAGTTTTACAATTATCCATATATGGAATTTGGTATGGTAAAAGGGCAGATCAGTCAAATATCGAATGTTCCCGCCGACAATTTCTACATGGTGGAGGTGAATTTCCCGGAAGGGCTTACAACCAATTACGGAAAACTGCTTGAGTTCAATCAGATGATGCGCGGAACTGCGGAGATCATCACCGAGGACATCCGTTTGCTGGTGAGGATCATTCGTCCGCTGCGTTCACTGATCAAAAACCGGTCGTTCAGGAAAGTTACTCATGAAGAAGTTACATCAACATCCAAGCCCTGACCATGCAGCCTCTCAACCTGCCTGCATACGATTTTAAGCTGAGGGAAACCGAAGGCAAGATGTACATCCTGGATGAGATCAGAAAAAAATATGTGACATTGACACCAGAGGAATGGGTAAGACAGCATTTCATCCAATATCTGGTCAATGAAAAGCAATATCCCGCCTCACTGATCAAGGTGGAAAAATCATTTAAAACAGGAGGAATGGATTTCAGGGCCGATATATTGGCACATAACCCCCAGGGCATACCCATTTTGGTTGTGGAATGCAAGTCATTTGACATAAAAATAACGCAGGATGTCTTTGAACAGGCAGCCAGGTACAACATGAAATGGAAATCTCCATTCCTGGCAGTAACCAATGGATTGTCTCATTTCTGCTGCAAAATAAATCACCAGGAACAAAGCTTTCTTTTTGTTAATGAAATACCTGCTTATCCAGATATTCATATATACCCATAAAATATACAAAAAAGTTACGCATATTCAAAGGACTTTAACAAATGTTTGCAGATTTTATGGTAATCACTAATCGTTTGACAATGTAATTATTTTTTCGTATATTCGTATGGTATTATTAAAACCATATACATACTTGTAACTTGAGGCCAGATTCAATTTGTGATCTTCACAATTATTCGCTGAATACTAATAATACCGACAATAGGAAAGCAGCAACGCAGTAGCACTGAGAAGCATTTCGTTTTAAAATGGGTTATATATCAAATGACCATGAAATGGATAGAATTAAAGAAAACGAATTGAGTAAGATTGTTTTTGATTCCTTTAAAAATCCGATGTTTATTGTCGAGATTGATACCTATAAAGTATTATCTGCCAATCCTGCTGCCAAAGCGCTTTCCGAGAAGCCAGGCAAGAAAACCACCTGTTATGCCCTTACCCACAAATCAGATAAGCCTTGCCATACCAGTGAACACCCCTGTCCGCTAAAGATTATAAAGGAAACCAGAAAACCGGTCATGGTGGAACATTTGCATCATGACAGAGATGGTAATGATCAATATGTTGAAGTTCATTGTCATCCGATATTTGATGATGATGGCAAAGTCACCAAAGCCTTGGAATATCATATAGATATTACCGATAAAAAAGAGGCAAAACTTGAACTAAAAAGGATCAATGAAGAAATCTTTGCTCAAAAGGAGGAAATAAGGAATCAAAATATAATCCTGGAGGAACAACTGGGAAAACTGGATATTGCATATGAACAGATACGGAACATCAACAAAAAACTAATTGAAAAGGAATACAGGTACCGGAAACTGGCAGATCTCACTATGGAGGGAATTGTTATCCACAAGAAAGGTGTTGTAATTGATATGAATAATGCCTTTTTGGATATCCTTGGCGCAAAGCGGGAGGATATACTCGGAAAAAACCTCGTTGAGATTGCCATACCTGAGCAATATAAAAGTCTGGTAATTAAAAAAATACAGCAAAAAGTTGCTGAACCCTATGAAATTGAAGCTGTTCGCCAGGATGGAAAGTTCGTTCCCATTGAAATAGAGTCGAGAAACGTTGAATATGGGAAAGAAAGTTTCAGGGTTTCTGCAGTCAGAGACCTGACAGAAAAGAAAGAAATTGAGAAACAAATTAAGTATTCCCGGGATACCATCAATCTTCATTATGATCTTTCCAATGCCTTTTTATTCTCAGAGGATAATGAAGTGTACCACAATATTTTACAAATCCTTCTTAAAACATTTTCAAGCAATTACGGATTATTTGGTTTTATTAACCAAAAAGGGGATTTTGAGGTTCCAAGTATGACTTATGATATCTGGGAGGATTGCAACATCAAAGATAAAAAATATATTTTCTCTCCTGAACAATGGGGAGGTATCTGGGGAGAAACATTAAAAGAAAAGGTCTCTGTCATTAAAAATTCAGGATTGTTGGTACCGGAAGGACATATTCAACTTGATTCGGCTCTTTGCTCGCCCATTCTCTTTAAGGATGAACTGATTGGCGAACTCGTCCTGGGAAATAAAAAAGGCGGTTATCATGAGGAAGACAAAAAGCTCCTGGAGGAAATCGCCGGATATATTGCACCTGTGCTTTATTCAAAGCTGGAAACTGAGCAGAACATAAAACTCAGGTTACAGACCGAAGAACGGCTGATACAAAGTGAAGTAAAATACAGAGACCTTCTGGAAGCACTGGGAGAGGGTGTAGGAATTGTCGACAGCCAGGAGAACTTTGTATATGTAAACGATAAAGGTGCTGAAATTTTTGGCCTGTCAAAAGATGAATTAACAGGAATGAATCTTTCTGAATTCCTTGATAAATCATCGGTTGAAAGAGTTCAACGCGAAACAAAGGATCGTGCCTCCGGCAAGAGCACATTATATGAACTAATATTTAAACGAAAAGACGGGCAGGAAAGAACGCTCCTGATAACGGCCTCACCAAGGTATGAATTGAATGGTGATTTTATCGGTACCCTCGGTATATTCAGAGACATTACGGAAAGAAAGAAAATGGAGCAGGATCTTATTGATGCCAAAGTCAAAGCAGAAGCGTCTGACAAACTAAAAACAGCATTCCTGGCCAATATGTCGCACGAAATCAGGACACCCCTGAATGGCATCCTTGGGTTTACACAATTACTAAAAGAGAATGATGATATTCCTGACAGTGAGAAGCAGGAATACCTTGATCATATTTATGACAACGGGACCAATCTTGTTGGCATCATCAATGACATTATTGACCTTTCCCGGATAGAATCAGGCGATTTGGTTCTAAATAAACAATCTTGTCATCTAAATTTACTGATGAAAGAACTGGAAAACATATATACCCGCCTGATCAAAAAAAAGAAAAAAGAAAACCTGGTTATTCATATGGCTACAGAATTAAATGATGCCAGGGATGAAGTATTCATTGATATAAAAAGGCTCAAACAGATATTGGGAAACCTTATCGATAATGCCATTAAATTCACTGACGAAGGCACCATTGAATTTGGCTATAAGCAGGATGTTAAACACCTGAAATTTTATGTAAAAGACACTGGTATTGGTTTAAATGAACAACAAAAGGCAATGATCTTCGAACGGTTCAGGCAGGTAGATGAATCCAATACTCGAAAATATGGCGGGACAGGCCTGGGGTTGGCTATTTCAAAAGCTCTTGTAGATATCATGGGAGGCACAATAGAAGTTCATTCAGAACCTGAAGCAGGATCCGTTTTCAGTTTTACCATTCCATACGCTTCTAAAACAAAAAGCCAGGCAATACTCAGCCCCATGGAACTCTCAAAGTTGAAATACAATTGGAGTGGTAAGAATATCTTGATTGTAGATGATGAAATAAGCGTTGTGGATTTTCTTGATATTGTTTTATCAAAAACTGGAGCGAACATCATAAAAGCATACAATGGTGATACGGCATACAAACTCTTTCTTGAACATCGTGAAGAAATTGACATCATTCTCATAGATATGCGGATGCCCGGAAAAAGTGGCTATGAAATCACCTCAGCCATAAAGGAAATCGATAAAAATGTTCCTGTCATCGCTCAAACAGCATATGCATTTGGCGATGATCCTTCACTTTGTAAGGAAGCGGGTTGCGATGATTACATTGCAAAACCAATTCAACCGGATAAACTTTTGGAATTATGCCAAAAATATATCAACCTTTAGCAACCCCTAATATCCTGTCAACCTAAAAGTTAAGAAGCCATTCTGTGATTCATTAAATTTTTATTAAATAATAATTGATACTTTTTGATAATTCAAAAAAATCTTCAACTAAGAAAGCAAGTAGTTCAAGTAAAA
>JAGYLD010000115.1 GCA_018401355.1 Bacteroidales bacterium | reverse complement strand
TATTGAGAGGATAAAGAAAAACCGGTCCCCGATCATTTGGGAACCGGTTTTTTTGATTTTAGATTTTTAGAAGTTTTCTCTTCAAATTTCTGCAGCTTCTTTTGGAACTCAATTCTTTCATTTTTGAGCCAGTTATTATGGAAACTTTCCGCAAGTCTTTCAATTTTTTCTGCAACAATCATGTCATAGGTGCAGGCACGTGAAAATGGATCAATAACATGGAATTTGTTGTCTGAAGAGACCCAGTCCGGAACGGGAATATTCCCAGGCTGACAAACAATGGCATCCACATTGTAATTCCAGATTTCTTTGATCCTCTTTAGTGTGAGCGTTTGCACGGTCATGTCTTCGTGACATAAATAAATAGCAGACAATGATTCCTTGTTGGAAAATTCAGCAATCAAATTCCTTGTTAAACACTCAGGTCTTTCGGAGATCAATTCCAGGTCAATGCTTTTATGAATGTTTTCAAACCTGCTTAGAAACTGGTCTTTCAATTGTTCAATGCTTGCATCGATCACGGTTACCTGTGTCTTTACATCATTTATGAAATGAGCAGAAAAGCCCATCTGGACAATCAGGGACTGCGCAAAATGATTGAATCCGATGATTAAAACATGGGCCGGAGGGTTATTTACATCCCGAATGAGTTTATAAATATCCGGTGAATGTTCATTAAATACTATCCTTGCAGCAATTTCATCCGCATTGAATACCCTTCCGTCAAAATTGTTGTCGGAGGTTTTAAATAATGAATAATCATGCACAATACTGATCAGTTCCCTATTATCGACATGGGCAAATGCTATAAGGCTTTTTTGCCGGTTTTTATTCTCCAGCATTGATCTGGCATTGGCCAGGATGCTGAAGTTCTTTACATCGTTTCCTGTGACAGCGATGAGGTCTTTCGCATTGAAAAACCCTGACCGGGACAATGAATTTTCAATCTTTGCATCCTGGCGGATCAGGATACAGTTTTTTTTGTCAGAGGTATAGAAATGATCTTTTTCAATGCAAGGATCAATGACTACAACTTTCTTTTCCTGTTCAGCAAGACTTTTGACGATCCTTTTTCCGACTTCACCGTATCCGCAAACAATATTGTGATCTTTCCACCGGCTGATTTTTTTAAGTTTTGATTCATCCCTGATATTTTGAATCAGCAGGAAATATGCATAGATCGCAAACCAGAAAAATGCGATCGGTGCAAGCCACCTGGCCAGGAAAAGGAAAGGGTTTTCTATAATATTCCCATAACCATCCACATCATATTCGAATTGAGTAAATTGAAAGGTTTTATAAATGGCTTTTTCAACAGTGGAAAGTCCGTGTAAAATATTTTGGATTTCCCCGGATTGTTTTAGCCATTCAGAATAAGCAGGGCCACCCCAGATTTCAAGTATAAAGCCGATTATGCTCAGGATAATGGCTATTATACCTAATACGATGGGGACTCTTAAATTCTTTAACTTCGAAACATTGTACTTCATGATCAGTTAATTGTATTCTCCTATTAATCTTAATGCAAACAATTTATTTGCAAGTTAATAAATAATTATAAGAATTGCACAGTGTTCAATATGTTGATATGGGATTATAACCCCATCTCAATACTTAAATGGGTCTTTTCAACTTGTATTTTGATTGTTTTTCCAATGGTGGTTTCGTCCAATGCTCAGTTATACAGCATATTACGACTTTACCTCCAGCCTTCTGGCATTTGCTTTGCTACTATATGGATGTCAGGCCACAATTTAATTTGAATATTAACGATAAATCCTGGAAAAATGAAAAATTACCCAATAAACAACTATTATCCCTTGAGTTTTGAACTTAAGGATGGAAATGAAAGGTCCACAAAGCCTCAGACCACCAACCTCCATGTTGAAGAACTGTTAAGGTGGTCAATTGATAAAGGTCTAAATGCACTTCAGGTTGTGGCACTCATTATGAAAAACGCATTTGAAGGGCATATTTGTGTCATGAATGGTGTTCCTGTGGAGGATATTGTCGAACAGGGTACCGGTTATGTGGACTTCAATGCAGATAAGAAATTCGGGGACCTTACGGAAAGCTTTTCAGAAAACCTGCATTTGTTCCGGGAAGGTTTTGAGACGGCCTGGGAAATGCTTGTAAAACATGATCCGGCATTGCAAAAAGTTGAGTATGGTGTCCTGGAATCCTATATCCTGGCTTTTCAATTGTTCATGCTTCCTGTGTCATGCCTGAAAGGAATGGATCCTGAAATATTTTCTGATGTATCGGAATACAGGAAAAAGCAGTTGGGCTTTCATCAGGATTTAAATGGCAGCCTGATCAAACATGTCGCCTGCTGGGAATACATTGAAATGGTGGATGAAAGCTATTATGAAAAGTTTAAAGACCTTATCCTGAAACTTGAGTCGCGGCAAAATACCTTGATGCACCTTAAGACCAAGCTTGAATTTGCCAATGACCCGGAGATCAGGAGCGAAGATGAACTGAATGAACAATATTTTAAGTATTTGGTATACAGGGATCAGACTGAGAATGAAAGGAAAACCATCAAGCTCCGTGCTTCGATGGAGGAGGTTGATGAAAATAAAAAGCTGCATGCTTCCTTGAATGCCAGGCTGAAGTCTTTGTACCGGTCCATATCCAAGAATTGCCGAGAAGTACATACCCAAACCGATGGTGGCTCAGAATATCCTGAATTGAAAAAGAATTTCATGACCGCCTCCAATATCTATCACAACCTTTCTCCCGGGATTGCAAATCAACTGCTTCAATATCAAAGACTTTTACTGATGTTGTTCAGGATCATCAATTATCGAAAAACCAACGGACTTCCTGTGGATTTTCATGATTTTACGGGATGGTGCGATGGAAAGACAATTCATTTAAATGAAGAAGAAGTGCCCAAATACAACCATGACCTTGATACCAACCTGAACATCATAATGGAGATGCATGGAATACGGCAAAAGGTAAGGTATATCCAGGATGAAGAATTGGCTTCCATACACCGGGAATACCTGGGTCGCCAACAGGAATTTATTGATAACCATCTCAAGGACATCATGAATGAGATCAAGGAAGCCATGCAGAATAAAATGAAATTTAAGGACCTGTAAAAATATCCATAATGAAAGATGAGAAGAATAAACACAACAAACTGGTTTCATCAAATAAATTTGAAGAATTGTCTTCCTTGATGAAGTATGAGAATGATTTCCGGGATAAATACAGCAATGAATATGATATCCGCTTAGCCGGCAACTTCGGCGGATTGTCCCTCCGGTATGTCTATTTTTATGAAAAAGATAAGACATTGCTGATCTCCAATACTTCCAATGGGAATGTACATCTGATCAACCTGCAAACAGGAAGTTTCAGGACTTTTGCCAATCATAGGACCACCGTCCGGAAAATTGCTGTTCTGAACAATGACATCATTACCTCAAGCTGGGATGGTACGATATGTTTTTCCAATTATTACAGCCTGAAACCGGTAAAGATCCTGAAAGATAAATACATGGGCCGTTGCCCGTATTTTAATGTTACACCCGATAAAAGATTCCTTTTGTCTTTTACTTATGATTCCGATAAAATCCCGGAAGAATCCGGCAATGTACTGAGGAAATGGTCGCTGAAAACGGGGAAAGTCCTGAAAAATGTAAAGGCTTCCGATGAAATGTACTCCTCCTGTAAAAGCGGTGCTGTTCTTATTCACAGAAACCGGATATACACCTGCAAGTGACAGTGGCTATTTCAGGGTTTTTGATGGCAGGACCTATGATTTGATCTATAATAAACCCGATGGTCCTAATTTCCGTACCATGGTAAGCCTGTTTGATTATAATTATATCCTGGCTTCCGACTGGAGCGGGAACATCCATTTCTTCAACATCAGGACAAACAGGTTTGATGCCCGTATTAAAAGCCACAACGGGGATGTTTACTGCGTCAGAAGGCATCCGGTAATTCCTGACATCGTCATTACTTCCAGTTCTAATGGATCCATAAGGTTCTGGAAGATGCCCGGTTTCCTGGAAGTAAACTATATCCACACACAAAAGCCTGATTTATGGTCAATGGCTTTCATTAATGACCACCTGGCTGTAGGCAATATCGATGGGGAGGTCATGGTATATGATATTTCGGATCCGGGAAATGTTCATTACAAAGGAAAGATTTCTTTGTCGCAACATTCTTTTGTGGCACAGCCAGTTAATTCCAACTTGTTTTTTACCAATAATAAATCGAAATTAGAAGTCCGCAGGAAATCTGATAATAGCAGGATCCTGGGCAAGGAGGCGGAATATGTCCTTGATAAACAAAACGATCTTAAAGCTTTTAAGGAGCTGTTTGGTTTAAAAAATGATGAAGAGGCGCTCTATAATAAAAATATCAGGTTTATACCTCAATTTAGTGAAAACGCATATTAAAGTGGAGGATATTAAAGGTTATGAAAGAATTCATTGATGCTGATTATATTTCCCCAAACTGGGATAATGCACTTTTCTGGAACAAGTATTATTCAGGGTTGGAAGAAGGAAGTTTTGATAAAGAAAGTTGCCAGGAAAGGAACGCATGGTATTTGATATGGGTAATGAAATCCTTAAACATAGAAAGACCTGCCAGGATCCTGGATGCAGGAACCGGCATATCCTATTTGGTTCCTTTTGCAAAGTACATAGGAAATGAAGTGCTGGGAATAGATCTTTCATCCGAAGCAATCCAGGTGTGTAAGTCAAGGAAAGTAGAGGAACGGGACCTTGCAAATTGTTTAAAGCATGGATATAACTGGAAAGGAAATGCTTTTGGCTGGACATATATAGACAGGCAAACCAGGAAAGAAGTTGATTTAATGGAAAAGCTGGACGGACTGAAACAAGCAGACGGAAAGATCCTGGGGTATGAGGTTATGGATTGGAATGATCCCTTTCTTTTTGAAAAGTATGGATGTTTTGATATCATCCTGCACCAGAATGGGTTGCGCAATGCATCTTATAAGCTTATTGAGAAGACATTCAAGTCGTTTCACAGGCTGTTAAATCCCGGAGGTGTGTTGATCGGGTCCAACATCAACGCCATCGTGAGAGAAAAAACATTTGCTTATTATGCTGAAGATGCAGGATTCCATTTGCTCCCTGAACATGTTTTCTGGGATGGCAAACCCCTTCAGGCTGTTGAATATGAGAAGGATAAAAAATATGCAGTTTGCTTCTATCCAACAGGATGATGTAATTGTCTAATTTTGATAAAATGTCATATGAGTATTAAATTGGCTTTCATACCGCTTTATCCTTACAATTATCAATTGGAGGCAATGCTGTATTCCACCATATTTTTGTTGTTGACCTTCATCCTTGCCTATGGATTGTACAGGTTGATCATTTGGAAAATGGGTAACGGTGCACGGATCATATTTCACAAGTTCCTGATTGCTGGAGGCATTGCCCTGGTGACATTGTTCGTCCTGAACCTTATCTTTTCTCTAATTACCATATGCCAGGTCAATAATCAACTGGGCTTTGGTTATGCCACACCGGATACCCCGGAGGGGGAGATCTTTGAGATCACCAGGGTAGAGCCGGGAAAGGCTATGGATATGGCAGGTTTAAAGGTGCTTGACAGGGTGCTGATGTATAGTGTGGATGATCTTTACATTTTGCTGATTGAACACCAGGGAGATACTGCTGTTTTTGAGGTTTTGAGGGGAGGGGTGAAAATTGACATAAGGGTTGGTGTGCCGGAGTTAAGATTGCCTTTGAGGGAGGGGGCGTTTTGGTTTTAGGTTTACCACGGAGGCACGGGGGCACGGAGGTAATTTTTTTTATGTTTCTCTTGGTGGTATTTTGAAGGTTGAAAAGTTTACGTTGTTAAAGTAAATTAGTGTACGTTTATGATATATACTATTCTAACATTTTGCGAAAAGGACTTATTGACAGACTTTTGGAGGCAATGTCAAAAATGATAAACTTTATTCGAAGTATTTTTATTTGCTTGGTTTTTCTGAGCTGTTATTCTTTTGGACAAGATTATAATATTATGGATACCCTGGATGAGTATCGTTTTTACCGGGGTGACCATCATTTTATGAGCCTGGTGATGCCCAATGATGTTCATGCTTTCCGGCCGCATCCGGGTATGGACATCAATGGCTGGGGTTCGACATGGTACTTGCAGCCTTTTTTACCCAATTCTGATCTTGGTCATACGCTTATTGATTCCATTGTGGCTGGCACTGATGGAATTTATTGTTATAGCCATGGCATGGTCTCAAGGGATTCAATAAATACTTACGGTACCTGGGAAGCATATTTGCATGTTGATTATGAACAGTTTTCCAGGATGATCACCGGGGAAGGAACCTATTCGGTGTGCCTCCAGGATACTTTGAGTGCTATGACAGGGGACTTGAACCTGTATAAGATTGCCAGCAATTATCTTTATAATGTTCCTTTATTATGTGATCCCGGTTATGGTGAAACCGGCGATATGCTTTATGCAGTTTGCACAGGTGATGGCTTTGCAAACCCGCTGACATGGTTTCCAATGAACGGCAACACTTTTCCCAATGAAAAGAATGACACCCTCGTGGTGGATGTTTTAGGCAATTACAACAGTGTGGATACAGAATCGATGAATGATCCCCCTATTGAGCCTGCATACAAGCCAGGGATGGTGGTGACATTGAACGCTCTTACCCCGGGAACAGAAATGGGTTTTGGAGCCATTTACGATACCCTGCTGGGTCAGGATCCGTATTCCGACAATGTTGGTATTACGCCCATCATATCAAACACTTCCCCACAGGTAGAATTTCAATTTGCAATTGAATTTGAATCCGTGGTGGATGTCCCCCGGGTAGATGCCCCACAGATCCTTCCTGAAAACACCCATTTTTATGATTCACTGGAAATTTCATTGCAATGCGACACGGCAGGAGCCATGATCCATTATACCACGGACGGATCGGAACCAAAAATTGACAGCCCGTTATATGAATCCCCGTTTTTCATTGACACAAGCACCATGATCAAGGCAAAAGCCTATAAATGTGGGCTGGAGACGGGCACAACGGTCTCCAGGAAATATGTTTTGAATTTCCAGGATGTCTTTGAAGGAGATAAGCTGACAGGTATCAGGGTGTTTCCAAATCCTGTGAAAGAAAACCTGGCCATAGAATCAGAATCCATGGATGCAGGCATGATACAAGTTCGTATTGTTGATGTTTATGGGAAGATCACAAGGTCACAAGGTCAACCCCCTGGAATCTGGCTCCTCTTTTCTCGCAGAATTTTTCCAGTTTTGGAAGGATCTCTTGTTGAAGGATCTTCCTTTCTTCCCCTTCCAGTGTGGTTACGGTCAAC
>JAGYLD010000114.1 GCA_018401355.1 Bacteroidales bacterium | reverse complement strand
CATTGTAGTAATAGTTTGATATGATCCTTGCCACCGGGTCCCTTAACCATGTGATTATGGCCGGATTATATTTTTTATGCAGATGTTTTATATGGCTGTATGAAAAATGCCCGTGCAGGATTTCAGTTTCAGGAGGAATTTTTTCCATGTAAAATATCCCATCTTTCACGTGTTTATCACGATTTCTGGGTATATCTGCTTTTTCATTGTAAACCCATTTCAAAACCTGGTAAAATGATCTTCCAGCCGTTTTTGGGATATGTATGGAGATGATCTTAAGTTTCAAGGCTGGATCTTTTTAGTTTTAAAGCTTTTTCATAAAGGATATGATCTTCCTTGTTCAATGATGCAATTTCTGCCTTCATGGAAGGAGTGATGTTGTTTCTCCTTGTCGGGTAATCTCTATCATCGATTTCTTCCGGTCCTTTGTTTACCCTGATTTTCAAAATGGGTTTTTCCCAGGAAAGGAGGGAGGCCAGTTCCTGCAGCCCTTCGTTATAGTTTTCCTGGAAACCAAAGAAGAATAACTCTTCGAGAGATATTCCCTGAAGGTATCTCGACATTTTGTTCTGAATGCTGTTTTGGGCATATTCCAGCAGGGTATGGTCTCTTTTTGCCTTTTGTGGATGTGTTTCAGGGGCTTCCCTGATGGCCCTCATAAGATAAAAGTAATTCGAAATGACCCTGTCCACCGGATCCCTTAGCCATGTGATGATTTTTGCACCCTGTTCTTTGTGGATTTCTTTTACATGTTCATAAAACAAGTGTCCGTGGATGACAGCAACATGATCGGGGATCCTGTTGATCAGAGGGTTGTTATAATCCTTTCCTGGAAAGTATTCTGTTCTTCTTGTTCGTTCATCGAGTTTGCGGCCATATTCGTTTCGCAGGACTTCATAGAAAGACCTTCCACCTGTTTTAGCTATATGAATGGAGATCAATTCTATCATGTTTTACCATTTGGACTTGTCGATGGTGCCATCGAAGAGATATCCCAATTCCTCTGAAACTTTTCCATGTTTTTTCCAGAAGAATTCATGCATTTCTTCAGGCATCTCCTCTTTCCAGCCTCCGATCTTACCCTTCCTGAAGAATTTCTGATTAAACTCCTGTTTTTCATCTTCCGATTTCTGTTTTCTGGCTTGTCCTCCGAAATAGGAACTTCCTTTTCTCTGGGATTCGAATGTAGGGATATTGTTCATATCAGGAAGGGGAAGGTCAAGCAATCCTCTCAGTTTTTCTATGGTTTCAACAGGTTTCTCTACCAGTTCTTCGAAATGTATGACGGCATGTGAAATGGGGAGCCAGGCTTTTACATTTCCCGACCATCCTCCGAAATAACTGCCCATGGGTGCTGAAATAGCCTGCCTGAGGTTTTTCAGGAAGTCTGTACCCGGTTCAACAATATCTTTTCTGTGATGCGCCATGGATACAAGGGCATCCCTGCCATCCCGGATGAGATAAATGACTTTGACATCAGGACTACACTCATTAAGGATTTTGCCAGGCATCTCATGGGTTTTAATAACAGGGAAAAGCAGTTTTTGCCTTAATTCACTAAGTTTCAGTGAAGGTTTGGAGTTGAGTTTTCTGGTCTTAACCCTGGCCTCTAAATCATTGTTCTTAAGTTGTGCTTTGTTGAATTTTTCAATGTTATTCCAGGAAAAGATGTCGTAGACATCTAACAAAACATTGCGCAGGTAGGTGTTTCCCGATCTGGGAAAAGATGCAAGCAGTACTTCCGGTTTCCTGTAGTTTGCCATTATGCCAGGTCCTTATTTTCTATTTTCAGTTGATCTACTTTTAACACATTTTTATAATGGAGGAATACTTCTTCAGATGAGCCGGTTTTTACGCATTCTCCTTCGTGCATCAACATAACCCTGTTGGCGTGGTCCTTCACAGGAAGCAGGTTATGGCTGACCAGCACGATGGTTTTTCCTGCAAGGATCCTTTTGTGGAAGATCTGATCGGATTTTTCCCTGAACTTTTCATCTCCGACCCCACCAAAGAATTCATCCAGCAAAAGTATTTCTGCGTTGGTATAAATTGCCACGGCAAAAGCCAGCCTCGCCCGCATACCCCTGGAAAAATACTTTATCTTGGTGTCAACGAATTTTTCCAGTTCGGCAAAACGGATGATCTTATTAAATTCTCTTCCAATTTCACGGAAAGTAAGTCCCATGATAGAAGCATTGATATATATATTCTCACGGGCAGTCAACTCGTGGTTAAATCCAAGTCCGAGACTTAGCCTGATATAATTGCCAAATATTTTTGCTGTTCCTCCTTTGTCTGGTTTGTAAACCCCTGACATCAGATGCAATAGTGTTGACTTGCCGCTCCCGTTGGCACCAACAATACCGATAAATTCCCCGCGTTTTATCTTAATGCTCACGTTTTTAACGGCTTCGATCTTTCTGAGGTTGTTGCCTGAGAAAAACCTGCCCAACTGCTGCAAAGGAGATCCATGCCTTTTATCCCTGATGTAAAAAGTTTTGGAAACATTATCCAGTTGGATCATTATGTCGTTTGTATTCATCATAGTTTCTCAGCAGCTTTATGGAATAATAGGCGAAAGGACACCAGGCCAATGAAAAATACCACGACAGAATATCCCATGTCGTACATGTATAATCCCCAATCAGGTGGATTCCCGTATAAAATACCTTCCCTGGTATTGATGATGATACCAGCAAGAGGGTTGATGAACTTTAAAACAGGGTAGGTTTCAAAGATGATCGCCTTGGCGTAAAATATCGGGTTGATCCAGAACCATGCAAGCAGGATCATATCCCAGATCTGGTTGATATCACGGAAATAAATATTTATGGTGGAAAGTATGAGTATAACGCCGTAGACAAGGATGCATAAGTTCAGGATGTGAAGGGGGATAAAGAGGATATTCCAGGTAAGCGGGATCTTAAAGAACATCGAGACAATGAAATAAACGATGATGTTAATGATCAATACCATGAGGCTGCTTAGTACAGAGGAAGTATAAAGGTCAAGTTTGTTGAATCTGATGTTTTCGTATAAATACCTCTTGGACTTCAATACGTTCATGCCCTTTTTAGTGGATTCCTGGAAAAACATCCAGATTATTAATCCTGAAAAAATATGGAGGGCATAATTTGGGATTTGCTTGTTGAAGATGAAGGTGAATATGAAATAAAAAATGGCAAGACGGAAAAGCGGATTGACGATGGTCCAGAGGAATCCCAGGAATGTATCGTAATATCTTAGTTTAAAATCAGTTTTGGCAAGAAGCCAAATCCGCTCATACTGATTGTTTTCGGGTATCAGTTCGTAGAGGCTCTTTCCAATATTTCCCAGCATAATAACGATTTTCGCGGTGTAAATATAGTTAAAATGGCTCAGCCGGACCATGCAATTTTTATATCTTTGAATCCAATTTAATTTTGATATGGTAAATAAAGGAAGAGTAAAACCCGCTGGTTTCTGGACAACAAAAAAAATGATGTGGCTTGGAATGGCCATAATTGTTGTTGCCGGACTGATATTTTATTCAAACAGCTTCAAAGGAAGCTTTGTTTTTGATGACCTGGATACCATCATGCATAACAAAACTGTGGTTTTGATGGATGATTACGGGTCGATATCATTCTGGACGGATATCAACAAAAGGCCTTTATCATTTTTTACATTTGCGTTGAATTATCAGGCACATCATTACGATACTTTTGGGTATCACCTGATCAATTTCCTGATCCATGTTCTTGGAGCTGTTTTTACGTATTTTCTGGCCAGGCTTATATTCCGTCAGATGGATGAGGACCCTGAATGGAATTTCAAAAATATCCATTATAAATCCCTGTTTGTAGCATTGCTTTTTTTATTGCATCCAATTCAAACCATGGGTGTTACCTATGTTGTTCAACGGATGACCTCCCTGGCGGCTATGTTTTATTTGTTGGCGGTCTTCCTTTATCTGAAAGGCCGGATAATTTATGCAAAAGAAAAGGGAGGAACACAGGCTATCTGGCTAATAGCAGGAGGTATTTTGTCAGGGATACTGGCTGTTCTGTCAAAGCAAAACGCGGTTACTTTCCCACTTGCATTTTTGTTTGCCGACCTGTTTTTTGTTCGAAACAAGGAGGGGCAACCATTTAAAAAGTATCTTGGCATAGCCTTTTCAGTGATGATCATCGGCTTTCTGACTGTGATGGCTTTTGGTATTGTTCCTGCAGAGACATCAGATATTTCAAGAACATCCTATCTGCTTACCCAGTCTAAGGTGATCCTGCGATATTTGCAGTTGCTTTTCCTGCCAATTGGTCAGAATATTGATCACAACATAGCTGTTTCTGAGGGAATTGGTATGATTGAACTTGTTGGTATGCTTGTTGTTGCCGGCCTCATTTTCCTTGCGGTTTTACTATATAAAAAATACAGGATCATTTCGTTTGGCATTGTTTGGTTTTTGCTTGCATTGAGTGTGGAATCAAGCATCATTCCTATCCGTGACGTGATCATGGAACATCGGCTTTACCTGCCGATGTTTGGATTCAGCCTGGTGATTGTGGATATTTTATACAGGCTTTTAAAAGACACAGCAAAAGTATATGCCACAGGTATCCTGGTTGTGATAATGGTCATCCTGGGTATAATGACTTACCAGAGAAATGAGTTGTGGAAATCACCGCGGGCTTTATGGGAAGACAGCCTTTCTAAAAACCCTGCGAATGCCAGGGGCATGGTAAACCTCGGAGCCGCTTTCATCCAGGAAAGGGATTACAGCAATGCTCTGAAATATTACAATAATGCTATAAAAGCAGATACTACAATGGGAATGGCTTATCTGAACCGAGGGATTGCATTGTTTGATCTTGGGAAATACAAATTTGCCGTGAAAGATTTGAGCAAGGCGATAGCCAAAGAACCGAAGATGGAGGTTTCCTATTTTTTCAGGGGAGTGAGTTACGGCCATCTTAAGCAATATGACAAAGGCATTCAGGATCTGACCAAAGTCATAAAGATAAATCCCGGTTTCCCTGAAGTATACAAAAACAGAGGAGTTCTTTTTGAACTGACCCATAACTATCCGGAGGCGCTTGATGATTTCAACGAAGCCATCAAAAGGAATCCCAATAACAAAAAACTGCTGGTCAACCGTTCCAAGGCTTATTTTATGATGCGGAAATTCAGCGAAGCATTGAAGGAGATCAAGGAAGCTGAAAAGTATGGCATTGAAGTGGATTACAACTATATCAGGAACATTGAAGAAAGAATCGCACGTGGAGAAGACACCATGCAGTATTATATCATCAGGGATGCAAACGGGGAAGCGCTTGAGTTTGAGGAAGAGGATTGATCGCAGATCGCAGAGATCAGATCTAATCTTCGATCTTAGATCTCAATATCATAAAGAAAACTATTAATGCAAAAATCACCAAAAAGGATTCTCATCATCATCCCGGTTTACAATGAATCGGCCAGCGTCGTGCGGTTGATCTACGAACTGGACCGGATGTATCCCAAATGGGACATCCTGGTGGTGAATGATGCTTCGCAGGATGGATCGGGTGAGCTTGCTGAAGGGACTGGTAAGGTTACGGTGATCAATTTGCCTTTCAACCTTGGTATTGGCGGATGTGTGCAGACGGGTTTCAAATATGCCCGGAACCAAGGATATGAAATTGCTTTACAATTCGATGGGGATGGTCAGCACCGTGTGGAGGAGATCCGGAAGCTGATAAAACCAGTAAGGGAGGGACTGGCAGATGTGGTTATAGGATCGCGCTTCAACTCGAAGGAAAACAATTATGAAGGTCAGCTTTTGCGAAGGATTGGGATTAAGATCTTCGAATTTTTTTCTTATATCCTGATCCGTCAGAAGATCACTGATCATACGTCAGGGTTCAGAGCATATAATAACAGGGCTTTAACATTCCTGGCCGATCATTACCCGACAGACTTCCCCGAGCCGGAAGTGGTGATTTTACTGGGTAAAAACAGATTCAGGATGATTGAGGTCTTTACTCAAATGCTAAAGCGTCAGGGAGGAGTTTCTTCCATCCCTATCACAAAAGGGCCTTATTACATGATCAAGGTGATGCTTTCTATGGTCATGGCTGCCGTGCGTTCGAGGATCGTAACCGATGAAAATTTGAATCATGAAAAACGTTGATTCTTCCAATATTCAGATCATTGCAATCACAACCAGCGCGTTGTTCCTGTTGCTTATCCTCTATCTCATCAAGAAGAAAAGGATAAAGGAAGAATATTCTCTTTTATGGATCTTCTTTGCAGTTGTTTTTATTGTGTTCTCAGTCTGGAGGCAAGGCCTCGATTATATTGCCGAATTTGTGGGGATAGCCTATCCTCCTGCGGCGCTCTTCCTTGTTTTGCTCATGGCTGTATTCCTTATCCTGATAGAGTTTTCAATCATTATTTCAAAGCTGGCCGATAAGAACAAGGTGCTTGCTCAGGAAATCGGATTATTGCGTCTGGAAATCAAGCAGCTCGAAGAAAAAGTAAGAAAGAAAAAAGAAAAAAAAGATGATTCCTTACCTTCTCAGGAAAGCAATTCGGAGTAAAGCTTCTGGTATTTTTTGACGGTATCGCTTAGTTCAAACATTTTCGCGGGTGTTTCGTCCCATAGTCCTTTCTCTGCTTTTTCCAGTGCCCTGGTCAGTCCCTGTGACGTCATTGCATCCATATTAATATGTTTTCCGGAAACAACCTCTGCCAGCGCCCCTTTTCCCGATGATACAACAGGAATACCCATAGCAACTGCTTCTGCCGCTGCGAAACAAAACCCTTCAGAGTAGGAAGGTATAACCACGCAGGATGAAGTGATCAGCATATTATTCAGTTCATTTTCAGGAAGTTCGTGGTGTATGTAAATCCGGTCACTTAGTTTTTTTCTGGTAATGGTATTGATGATCTTTTTGTATAATGCTCTGGGATGTCTTGGAATGATCATGTTCAATCTTCTTCCCGGGGCGGACAGAAATGATGCAGCTGAGTCTAAGATCAGATCAAGCCCTTTGGAGCTGCCCAGGCGGCCGAAATAGGTGTAGATGAATTTATTTTCCGGTGGAGTATGGTGCTTTTTATATCCGGTGTATTCAAGGCCATTGTGGATGCACATGACTCTTTCTTTATTTATTCCATTGTATAAAAGCCTGTTTTTTGTGAACTCCGATACTCCGATGTACTTTTTGAAGCCAAGCCGGAGGATGAATTGCTCATAAGTATAAAACAACAACCTTTCAGCAAGATTCAGGTAGGGAAGCTTAAACCAAAGGTTGCCCCATACTTCATGAAATGTGATGATGCATGGCTTCCTGGACAAAAATGCGGCTATCCGAGCAGGAAGTGCAGCATTGTAGGATGTGGTG
>JAGYLD010000113.1 GCA_018401355.1 Bacteroidales bacterium | reverse complement strand
GGCTAGACGAACGGACCATCATTTTGGGTGTGCAAAAATATAATATTTTTCATTCTCCGCAAAGAGTTTTTAAAAATTTTATGATTCAGAATCATCCAGATCTGCATGGAACTTAAAACCCAAACGTTTGCCGGTTTTCATTGTCATTGTGTCCAGTGTGGAGATAATTTCCATTACAGTGATCTCTTTTACACTTTCGTAAGGTGGAGTTAACAAGTCAAAGTTCACCGTGTATTTGATTGCAGATTCCAGTATCTCTCTTGCCTTTGCCTTGTCAAACTCCGTATCCACAAAATTATTGGGAAGCAAACGCAATTCTTTCTTGCCATCCAGGTAAAAATGATTGTCTTTATTTATAAATAACCTGCCAATAAGGTATCCAACATCATTGATCCTGCGGTATTTTATGGAATCGCTCAAAAAATTATATATACTGATCATACCACAAAAGGTCCTGGAAGGATCCTTTTTAGAATAGGATGTATTGTGCAGAAAATGATCACGCGGAAACTCAAACACATTGGTATGCATCATAAAAAGCAACACATCCCCTGCAAACCTCAATTCAACTTCAAATTCACTTCTGTCTTTGAACTCAAACGGTATCTCAGTCTCACATTTTAAACCACTGTTGTCATATTCTGCTTTCATCTCCTGGAAAATATCCTTAAAGATCTGTAAGGATTCATAGGTGTTTTTATAAACCTGTTGCTTTAAACACCCTTTTTCAACCATGTGCTTGAAGAGGTCATGGTTATCAGATTTTTTAACCATAGAACTATTTTTTAACTTTTTCTATTCAAAGGTAAAGGATATTTGGAATATCTGGGACCGCATACTTTCAATCCCTTCAGTGTAGATGTTGCCCTCGCGCTTTAACAGGTCAGTGAGGCCATATGACATCTTAATTTCGGTGCCAAACTTAAACCAGCCATTATAAAAATCAAAGCCCACCCCTACTTCCATAAGGAAATCATTTCTGTTCAGTTTCACAAGGGTGTTGTTCTTTTCCTCATCCTTATCAGCTTTTGATGAGTGGCAAGATCGATAACATACTTACCCCCTGCCACTGTACGTAGCTTTGCGGGTATTATGCAAACGTTTTGATTTGTATTTAATATGAAAAGGGAATTCAACATAGGTGGAAGTAATATTTTTTTCAAAGTTTACAGTGGTGCTTTCACCATCCCTGTATCGTATAAACGTATAATTCAATCGTCGCTCCCCAAATGAAAGAGATGGGATGAATCTTAAATCAAAATATTTACCAAGCCGCAGGTTTGATACGATGCCAATTGTAAATCCAAGTGTGGGATTGGAATTAATGCCCATGATCCTGACCGAATCAGCAAAAAAATCGGGAGACATCAAAGAATCATATAATACAAGTGAGAGGTTGTCATTCACCTTTATAGCAAAGTTCATCTGGTTTACACCAAGCACAAATCCAAAGTGATATGGTGAGTAATCATATGTTGGAAGGTTCAACGGTCTCCCCTGTCCAAATGAAGACCTGCCCGTGAATAAAAATAAAACCAGCACGATCACCAATGCCGGCCATTTTCCCTTCTTCATTTTCCGCATCATTAATTTAGTAAACGATAACCAGACTAAATTATTTCTGATTCTGCCAAAAAGCTGTGCAAACTTAATGATATTTTTCTTCACTCTCCGAAACGCACAATATTTAATATATTTATTAGAAGTATATTTGATGAATTATGGCAGGCATTTTCTCAACGCTATTTATGAACAAAGACCTAAAATCATTGTTATAAATTATAAACCAATGATATTGAAAAAGCCACTCTGTCAAGCTTCTTTCAATTTAATCAGACATCAGGAACGACCCTAAAAAAAATTAACAAATATTAAGTTAAGAATGCAACTATTTGATATAACTATTGTCTAACTATATAAGTACTACATACAATGAGTGAATTTGACATAAACAAGAACCCTGAAACTTTCTCCGAAATGCTGGATGATGGATTGGTCAACCCATTCGAAGAACATCAAAAAAATATTGACCAGTATCTGGAAGAAAGTCTTGAGAAAAAAACTGAACCTCCAAAGAATGAGGAGTCACTTCTGGAAAAAATCATGAAGTGGTTTGGCTTGGGATTGGCCCGCAACTAAATCAGAAGCTTAAAGCTTGCCAATTTTTCTAACTTCATACAGGAATTTATCCTTATTAACAGGTACAACGCCCACTTCTTCACATACGATACCTCCGGCAAGATTTGACAATGCTGCAATTTCATATGGTTTACATCCTTCAGCAAGGCACAGTGAAGCAACGCTGATAACTGTATCACCTGCGCCACTGACATCTGTTATGGCTCTCCTGTGGGCAGGTATTGAATGAATGTAACGCTGGCTTCCTTCTTTGGATGAGATATATACTCCATCCTCAGACAAAGTTATAAGTGCATGCTTAATTTGTTGTTTATCCTGGAGCCTTTGCACAACTTCATTCAATTCTTTGATGTTCCTGTGGTCAAATTCTGTCTTTAAACCTTCCTTTAACTCTTTCAAATTGGGCTTAAAAAGGGTAATCCCTTTATAGGCTGTAAAGTTTTTAAGCTTAGGATCAACTGCAACCGGAATGTTGTTTTCATTGGCAATTTCAACGATCTTCCTGATAAGCTTTCCTGTAATAATTCCCTTATTATAATCCTGAAAAACAATAACATTGATGCTATGTTCCTTAATGATCATTTCAACTGCCTTTATCAGCTTGTTGGTATCAGAATTTGCAAGATCGTCTGTATCTTCCTCATCAACCCTGAGCATTTGTGAATTATTTCCAATGATCCTGAATTTGGTGGTTGTGATCCTTTTATTGCTCTTCAGCAAACCTGCTTGGTCCAGTCCTTCTTTCTCCATTAGTTTGCTGAAAAGATCTCCCTTCACATCATTTCCAATTACAGAGCATAAGATTGGTTGAGCACCCAGTGACTTTATATTCAACGCGACATTTGCTGCACCTCCCAACCTTTCCTCCCTGTTATGGACTGCCACAATGGGTACAGGTGCTTCGGGTGAGATACGTTCAACCCTGCCCCACAAATATGCATCAATCATAACATCTCCCAGGATCAATACTTTCAATTGACCAAAACCTTCAAAAAGCTTTAAATATGTATTATTGTCTGGCATAATGAAAATATTTATCAAATTAAGACACTCACTTAAGGGCTTGTTGGATCCTTTTTACAGCTTCCTTAAGTAAATCTTTAGAAGTAGCATATGATAACCTCAGGCAGTCCGGATTTCCGAAAGCATCCCCGGGGACGAGAGCTACATGGGCATGCTCAAGGAGGTACAATGCCAGATCATTTGCATTGTTTATTGAATATCCTCCAAACTTCTTACCATAAAGGTTCTGAACATTCATAAAAACATAAAAAGCACCCTGTGGCATATTGGTTTTAATACCTGGTACATCTTTTAAAAGATCTAAAACAAAATTTCTTCTTTCCCGAAATATTTTTATCATCTCAGTAATTTCCGGCCTTTCGTATGGATCCGCTTTGAGAGCTTCAATGGCAGCATACTGAGATATCGTGCAAACACCGGATGTTATCTGTCCCTGCAATTTATCACATGCCTGGGCAACAACCTTTGGGGCTGCCATATACCCGATTCTCCAACCGGTCATGGCAAAACCTTTTGAAACACCGTTAATTATTATCACCTGATCCTTCAAACAATTGAATTGTGCAATGGATTCATGCTTGCCAACAAAACTTATAAGTTCATATATCTCATCTGAGATTATAAACACATTTTTATAATTTGTTAACACCTCGGCCAACCCTTTCAATTCCTGCCTGGTGTACACCGAACCACTTGGATTGCAAGGGCTTGAATAAATAATTGCTTTGGTTCTTGGGTTGATTGCTTGCTCAAGCTGTTCGGGGGTAATCTTAAAATCATTCTCCAGGCTTGTTTCAATGAAAACCGGAATACCCTGTGCCAATTTGATGATTTCCTTATATGATACCCAGTATGGAGTTGGAACGATAACCTCATCTCCCGGACCAATAATACTTAACATAGCATTGGCAATAGAATGCTTGGCTCCGGCGGATATTATAATCTGTTCGGCCTTGTATTCAAGGTCATTGTCTCTTTTCAGCTTGTTAACAACAACCTGCCGCAATTCCTGAAAGCCGGCAACAGGCGGGTAATGTGTATGGTTATCATTAATGGCTTTGATGGCAGCTTTTTTGATAAAATCCGGGGTATCAAAATCAGGTTCCCCTATGCTAAGGTTAATAACATCATACCCTTTGCTTGTTAATTCCCTGCTTTTTCTGGTCATAGCCAGCGTAGCAGACTCCGACATGTTCCTAAGTCTTTCAGATAGCACTTCCATTATCAATTATTTGATTTGTTAAAAGAAAAACAAATGTAGGAAAATTTAAAAATCATAATCTGACTACATACGAATTATGATTAATTTTACGCAATTCATACAAAACAGTTCACATGTCTGAATTTCTTGAGATATTAAAATACATTTTGCCATCACTGGTTGTATTGGCACTTGCCTACTTGCTTATAAAAGCTTTCCTGGAAAATGAAATAAAAAAACAAGTCCTTGAAATTAAAAGGGCTTCCTCCAGGGTTATAACCCCAATTCAATTGCAGGCTTATGAAAGGCTAATCCTTTTCCTGGAAAGGATACAGCCATCCGGATTGATCATGCGGGTGAGCAAAGCGAATCAAAGCAAAGACCAACTCAGAAATGCCATGATCTCTAACATACGTGATGAATTCGAACATAACCTTTCGCAACAGGTATATATTTCATCCAAAGCTTGGGAACTTGTAAAAAATGCAAAGGAAAATGTCATCAGCACTGTTAATGCCGCTGCCTCAAAATCAAAAGATGACGCTCCGGGAACAGAGTTTGCAGGATTGGTCATTGAAATCTGGTCATCACAAAAACAAGATCCTGTTAACAGGGCCATTGAATTCCTGAAAGAAGAGATTAGAGAAAAGTTCTAACAAAAAAAATCCCTCCCCCGCCAGGGGAAGGGATGCCCGGATAAAAATCCAGGACGATGGACTTATTAATTAACAACCTTGATCTTTTCAGTAATTTGAGTCTTCCCAGCATTAATCCTCAATAAGTACATACCGCCCGTTAATCCGGATATATCTATGGTTTGATTGTAAACATTGGCACCCTGCTGACCAAGATTCATTTCCAGAACCCTGGCTCCAAGAAGGTTATATACACCCATGTTTACATTTTCATCAGCCACCAACTCATATGAAATATTTACATAATTGTTGGCAGGATTGGGGAAAATGTTAACAGATTCTTCACTGATCAGGTTCTCATTAAGACCTGTGGCAATAGTCAGTCCCAAGAGTTCGCCTCCACTGGGCAATGCAACGAACAATCCAAAATCAGGACCATTAGAGTTGTTGGATGCATTCAGGAATCCTGAGGCCACAATAGTAATTGCTTGTCCGTCCAAACCAAATAAACCAAGTGGTGCATCATATTTAGCAACCGTTGTTGTTCCGGTTTCATCTCTGACTTCCAGCACATAATCTTGTGTTTCCAGCTCAAGATAACCATCATAATCTGAATACATCAGGTCATCAACAATCAGTCCTGCTCCGACACCAGTTTCGTATACATCAACTGTAGGTGCATCTGTTGAACCATGGAAAACAAGTACATCAGTATTCATCATATTTGTTGCCATTTCCCTTGCCATTGGATATACATAAATATCAAATGGTTCTACCGGATCATAACCGGTTGGACTCACAATACCATTGGCAACAAGAATATATTTTTCTCCACCATCAAGGTTATATGTCTGCGACCACAATGGATTTTCAGGTCCTGTACTGTTTGAAGGCTGTATCGCAATGGTAAAGTCAACTCCGGCAGGAGCATCTATGAATGGAGAGGCTGTACGGAACATAAAATCGTCCAATAACAACATATCATCCAACCACACGTCAACAATTTCTGCAGCAGCATCAGCACTATTATGGATAACCTGAACGCGTGCCGTTTCAGCAGGTGAACCAAGAGGAATGAGTTCCCCACCCTGTGGAAGAGCAACGAACAATCCGAATGATGGACCGTCTCCATTATTTTCCGGACTCAGGAATCCTGATGCCACAACAGTGATGGCCTGGTTTTGGAGGCCCAATTCGGCCAATGGTGCATCATATTTGGCTACCACATCTATTCCTGACTGATCCCTGACTTCAAGAACATAATTTCCTGCAGGCACTTCCAGGTAGCCTCTGAATTCACTGTACTCTAAGTTGTCAATTATCAAAGTTCCAGTTGATTCCTCATAAATATCAACAACAGGAGCGTCAGTAGCACCATGGAATACAAGCATGTCAGTATTTCCTGTAGCACTTGACATTTCTCTTGCAGGATTGTATATATATATGTCAAATGGAATAAATGGATCAAAACCCGCCTGGCTTATCAAACCATTAGCAACAAGAATATATTTTTCACCACCCTGGAACACATAATCATTTGACCATAATGGATTAGCAGCACTCGAACTATTGGCCGGCTGAATAGCAACATTGACATTGGCATTTGCCGGAACATCAACAAAAGGTGTTGAGGTACGGAACATAAAATTATCAATGGCCAATTCCCCGTTAAGATAAATATCTACCATTTTAGCAGCTTCGTCTGAAGAATTGTGGATCAATTGAACCCTGGCAGTAGAAACTTCTTCCGCAGGAAGAGGAATAAGATCCCCACCTGAAGGTAAAGCAACATATAACCCGAACCCCGGGCCCATATTATTCACTTGAGGATTTAAGAATCCAGATGCAAGTACAACCATTGCCTGATCTCCCAAACCCAGAGTTTCAAGGGGTGCAGCATATTGTGCAACTACATTGGCACCGCTCATGTCCCTGATCTGAAGGGAATAATCAGCCAGTGGTAATTCGAGGTAACCCTGATAGTCACTGTAAGCTATATCATCTACAATAGTTCCTGCACCCTGCAAAACTTCAACGACATCTACGACAGGAGCATCAGTAGATCCATGGTAAACCAGAACATCTGAGTTTCCAGACTTTGAAGCAGCTTCACGTCCCAATGGATAAACATCTATATTAAATGGTGTGGCAGGCACATAACCTGTTGGACTCACAATCCCATTTGCTATTAAAACATAACTTGCTCCGTCCTCCAAAATATATGTGTTTTCCCAAATCGGATTCAACGGGCTTGAACTATTAGCCGGTTGAATGGCTATTCTGAATTCAACTCCTGCAGGAGCATCAATAAAAGGAGTGGCGGTCCTGAATTCAAAATCATCAATCAACAGCTGATCATCAAGCCAAACATCGACTACTTCAGCAGCCATATCTGCTGAGTTATGAATAACCTGGACTCTTGCCTGTGAATATACAAAAGAAGAAAGGCCTATCATTAAGGCCAGTATCAAAGTAAAAT
>JAGYLD010000112.1 GCA_018401355.1 Bacteroidales bacterium | reverse complement strand
TTTATTGATTATTAAATACTTTATCTGTTTTAATTTTACTTACCGGCTCATACTTATCCCGGAAAACATCATCGGCTACCGGATAATGACGAGAGGGATCTTGTTTTTCTCTTACTACCCATTCTCCGGATTTTATAACAACCACCTCACCCTGGATGGTTGTTACCTGTCCAGTGTAAAGTTTTGTATCTCCCACACTGATTAAACGCACGTTCATTACCCCATCTGGGATCTTACCAGGCGGTAAAAATTGTTCAGCGTAAATTGTCTCAGTAGAAACAGGCCGAAATTTTCTCATATAAAAACCTCCTTCATTGCTTGTTTCTTAATCGCCTCATCCAATTCCATTCTTTTTGCCACTAACCGGGAATACATAGGTTCAGAACATTCGAGCAATCCATTTTCCCTCAATCTCAATGAATCGTCAGGAATATTTGCATTGAACACAATCGAATATCTGCTTATAAATTCACGATCTTCTGCTATACTTTTAATTTTCTTGCCGTTGACAGCCATAATAATAAAATGTGTTAATGGTTGTAGGTATTCTTTTTCATCTCCCTTTCGTATTCCTCCCGCAACACTTCCAAATTCTCCACAATATAATTGTATACCGCTTTTCCAACTCCGCCCCATATTTCACGTGTTTCCATCTCATCTTTTAAATAAAGAAGATAATTGGCTGGCACTTCTTCCATTGTTTTGCCTTTATATTTACCAAAAGGCATTATTGAATAATCTTCCAGTTTCATGATTATTTAATTACTCGTATTACCACTCCGGGACACCGCCGATCAACGATATAAGGATCCCGGGGATAAAGCGGTGGCACAGGAAGAAGTACGTTGGAATTATCTTCCAACAGCCATCCACTTTTAACCATCATATCCTGAACCAACTGGGTCATATTATTAAAATCCCAACGCCCCTTGGTCCGGCGAATAAAGGTGAATTCCACATATACAGGCAAAGGCAGACCGGTAATCATATCCCTGAATCGCCCTGCATTACACTGATAATAAGTCATTGCCTTCTCTTTATAGAGTTTCACCGGCTCCGAATCCGTGATAAACGGCAATACGGGATAATGTTTGAATTTCCAATGTGTCAATGCCTTGGGGTCTGCATTTTTCTTCCAGATTTGTTTGTGGTTTTTGGATGAATACACCTCGCCCGGAATAAATATAAAGGATCCGGGCATAAGGTTTAGTTTTTCCAAAACCCCTGGTGGCAATTCAGTTAAACCTATGTGCAGGGATGGAGAAGTTTTACGTTGCTTCTTCCCTGGTTTTTTGTTTTTAAACTTTTTCCGATACTGCTCAACGGTTAGTGAATAAGCATCCATAAATCAAGATTAAAAGGGTAAATCATCTTCAGAATCTTCCAAATTTTCCGGGTTATCCAAATCCCTTGAAGATGAAGGTTCGTTTATGTCGTTTTCTACCTGCTTTTTATCGGCATCCTCGGGTTCTTTGGGTGCTTGGGACTCTCTGTACTCCTTCCACTCTAAAAACTCGTCACAGACGCTCTCTATGTCCCATTTTTCAGCAATTTCCCCAGTGATTGGCTTGCCTTGTTCCAGGGATGCGTATTTAGGTGGGTTTTTATCAGCAAACTTGCCCAGGATTTCCTTAGCCTTGGATCCCACATCTGGATTGTCTTTGTGATAAACTTTGGGAGAAAGCTTGATCATATAATCCAGCAGCCGTTCTTTGTCTTTGGTGTAGGCTTTAAACTGATCAATAGCAATGGATATGTTGGTATGAACCTCTACCACCCCCCCCTGGGTCAATACAAACAAAACCATTTTCTTGGATGGATTACCTTTGGCATCAGTTAAATATGCCTCAACTGCTTCCATTGTTCCAGTCACCACACGCTTGATCCCTCCCCTAACGGGCTTAAACAGTGTTACGAAATTGTTTTTGAAGTAATAGGATGAAAAATAGGATCCCCCTTTGCTTCCCAGTTCATCATCAAAACAGGTCAACTTAAAGGCCCGGCCAACATACACGCCCTCAATGGCTTTTGCATGATTTTTCCTTTCCATAGCCTCTGCATCATAGTATTGAAAAACAGGTTTTCCTTTTTCGTCTTCTTTAACTTCAAACCTCTGTAAGATGTCCAGACGGGGAACATCATTACCTGCTTGGTGTGCTTGTTTCATTTTTTCTTTGTATCCCATGATTTTAAATATTAAATGAATTGATTTAATTGATTTGCCAACGATGATTCTACTGCATGTATGGCTTGTCTCCGTTGCCGGAGGGATTCTATATAAGTCCTTATTTCTTCCTTGCTCTCGGACACATAATATCCTTTGGAGCTGGCCACCAGTCTTGGTATTAAACCCCTGATGCGTATGTAGTTAATGAGCTTTCGTATCCGGGCCCCACTCACCTTTACACCCCTCTCTTTGAGCTTGGACACCATATAACGATTGGATACAGCCGCATCCTTGCCTACCTTGGTCCTAAGCCCGGCAATCAGAAGGGGCAACACCTTGTCCCTTTCAAAGTCGGTAAGACTCTCGGTATATTTATCAAAATTATTTATCATTCTTTTTTGCTTTGCACTCAGCCATCTTTATTGCATATCGGTTAAACTTTTCCTCAAAATCTTTTACCCTCTCTTGATTAATCCAACAGGCATTGAGAAATTGTCGCTCCTTAAAATCAAAAATTGACTGCCTGGTAATAATCAACCACCCGGTATCATACTTTTCCACATGAGAAATATCCCACAGAGGCAATTTGATGTTGTCGTCCTCAAAAAATAATTCCTCGGTATTCATTCTTGTTGCATTTTACAATATTCACACTCCCCACAACCTTGAGAAAACTCCAATCTCATAATTTTGTCATAAGTTTCCCGGATTTGCTTACGCACTTCTTGTTCATCGAACAACGTAATAGAGTAATCCAACGGGCCCATGTGTTCTTTATCCAACATAAATAACCGTGCCCCGGCAAATTGCCATGGCTTCAAATGCTGATTGGCCAATTCATCAATAACCAATTTGCCAAATACAAGCTGCCGCCAATAATCACCCCCTAAGTTATTCTTTTCAGAAAGTGGTTTCAACTCCTTCTTGGCGTGATCAACCTTGCCGGTTTTGTAATCTACCAAAATGGCTTTTTTACCATCAAATTCGATCTTATCGGCAATATACTGACACGGCACATCCTGTATGTTTACCCTCAAATGCTTTTCGGATGTGGTTATTTTATTGGATCCGGGCCAATACTCTTTGAAGTACTGCTGGAGCAAAATTATACCCAGTGCGTATTTACGCTTATAATCCGCTGGCGTAATTTGTCCTTTGTTGTGATCAAACTCTACGGCAAATTGCTGTAAAAGCCACGCTTCCGATATGTTTGCGGAATCCCGGGCTTGTTTATAAAGCATTTCCAGAGCATGGTGAATACAATTACCCAGGATCAGGTTGTCGTTGGCTACAAAAGGTATTTTGAGTATGTTCTCATAATAAAACTGCACAGGACACCTCAAATACTTATTAAGATGCGAAACACTCAACCGATAATTCCCCAACAAATTTTCTTTAATATAATCTTCCTCGGCATAAGGCTGGAATTTCGGAGCAGATACCTGTACGATTAATCCATTTTCCGCATCCGTTTCCCCGGTGGCTTCCCGGACCGGCAATTCGCTTTCATCAATAAACTGAGAACGCTCCAAAGGCTTTCCCTCGTTATTTCTTGAGGAATAACTGACAATCAAAGATTCTTTAGCACGGGTCATGGCCACATAAAACAATCGCCGATTGCTCTCTATCTTATTCTCGTCCGTTGAATAGGTCAAAGTATCCGGCAGAGAATAAGACAAACTTCCCGCCCTGGACTTTTCCCATTGATCCCGGGTACACCCGATAAGAAAAACATGCTTCCATTCCAACCCCTTAGAACCATGACATGTACCTACTGTCACCCCCTCAGTCTCATAATTAATATCTTCCACCGAAAGACGAACCTCGTGTTGACGCATCCGGTCAATTTTAGCCATCAACCGCTCTCCATCCAACGTAGTATCCTTGAATATTTCTGATTTTACCCAGGAAAAGAAACTATGCAAAATAAGCAACTGCTGGTTTTTATCGTCCAACTTTACAATCCATCCCAACATCCCGGTATTACGCAATATTCGCTCCAACACCTGCACCAATTTCAGATTGTGGTAATCTTCTACCAACAAATCTAATATTTCAAGAGCCCAGCCACAATCCGAAAAAACCTCGTTTTTAAGATCCTTGCTTATAAATAATTTTTCCGTGGAGCCCCGTTTCAGGCCCCAAAAACGAAAATGCAGAATTCTAAACAATATTTTCCATGCTTCATTGACATTCTGCACCCGACTCCCTTCGCCACGGGTCATAAGCACCAAGTATCTCAATATATCCAACACCTGATTCACTATGACCTCATCCAGGATAGAAACACTCCGCTTCACATTCAGGGGTATGGCCCGGTACTGCAATTCCCGGATTATGTTCTCTCCCTGCCGATGCTTGCGATACAACACGGCTATTTCTGACATGCTCTCTCCCTGGGCAATAAGGTCCATTACCTGATTCACCACATCCTGTTCCTCGGCAAAAATGTTTGGGAATTCCCTGACCTCCGGCTGCAAGTCCTGGCTGAGATCCTTCCGGGCAGATACAAGGTTCTTTTCCAAACCCGGCAACTGGCCTACCAATCGCATAACATTGTTATCAATCACCCGTTTGGCTGATGAAAGGATGTGCTGAATACTCCGGTAATTCTTTTGCAACACGACCACCTCCGGATGATATTTTTTCTCAAACTCCATAATGTTGTGAATCCTCGCCCCATTAAACTCATATAAACACTGATCTTCGTCTGCCACAACAAAAATGTTTGGATCCGGCCAAAATGATAATAACCGGTCAAGCAATAAATTTTGGGCCCCGCTGGTATCCTGAAATTCGTCCACCAAAACAAATTGAAATTTTTCCTGTTGAGATAACAAAAAGTGATTGTCAGTAGAAAACCGATGCAGCACCCAATGGATCATGTCTGAAAAATCATACCTCCCCATTTCCTCTAACCGCCCATTGTACTCTGTAATCAAATTGGCAGCATAAACCAGTTTTTTCATCTTTTCCTTTTCCTGCTCCACCAAATGTTTTTTTACATCACCGGCCTTGATGTTCTTTTTAGCGTTTCCACGCTTATAAATAAATTCTTCCCGCATAGGAAGGTCTTTGATGTATTCCGATGCTGCTTTTTCAATGGTTTCCGGCATCCAGTTTTCATCCTTCATCTTCCCAAACAAATTTTTTAATCTCTTTACCTCGTAATATGGATCCCCTTTTAACCGGGTAATCGGGCTATTGGTAGGGAGTTCGTCAATAATTCCGTGAATAATATCTATCTGTTCCAATTCGCTCACTGGTTCCACTTGCCGTTTGCCAAAATAATCCGGATAACGTTGCACCAAGTCATTGCAAAATGAATGGAAGGTATAAATATGCACCTTGTATGCCTCGGTGCCAAAATACTGTATCAATCGCTTACGCATCGCCACGGCCCCCGCATCTGTATAAGTAAGACACAAGATTGTATTGGGGTTAACCTGGGCCTCTGATATAAGTTTTTCACCTACAGTCAGGGCCAAACATTCTGTTTTACCTGTACCGGGACCGGCCACGGCTAAAGTCGCTCCGTATATTTTAGTAACAGCCTTAGCCTGTTCGGGATTCAGGTTGTTTTTTGCGTCCGTAAAAGATTTGATCATTTGCTTATTCTTCATGTCCATCCTCCGTTTCCGTTTCTGGTTCTATGGCTGAAAATTGTAACTGAATCGGTCTGTACTCCCCGCCCTCTAAAACATAAACCCTGTCATAAACATTCACACCTTTAACCTTGCGGGCCTCCTCTAATGTCGCCACGGCTGCCTGAAACTCTGCATTATCACGCAAGCCATCTGCCGAGCGATAAGACAAAAGAGTATTGACCTTTTTGTTATCAAATCGTCCCTTGCGATTTTTAAAAGCACTCAGAATAATGTCTTTCAAAAACCCCTGGTTTTCCTGAAGGTTATGTTCTACAAAGACCTTGAACCGATCATGGGCCAGTTGCATTTGGTTTTCGTCAAAAACCACCTCTTGCTGCACTTCATACACTACCCTCACAGACCGGTCGAAATTGTAATAAACATAGTTTCGCATACCTTCAAACACTTCTCCTTTTTCCTTGAGAAATGCCCGTAGGCCATCCTCGGCGGCTTTACGCATAAAGGTTTTTAACTCCACCAACAAAGCTTCCGCTTTCAGGGCTAAGTTTGCCGTTTTTACTGCGTTTTTCTCTCCCATTTTCTCATGAAGGGTAATCCTTTTAACGTCCACCAGCATACCGTTGGAATCCTTCCACTGGTTGCCGCCTTGTTTTTTTATTTTATTCATTTTTCCCATAATTTATATGATGTATCTTCTTAAATTTTAACCCATTGTCCGTTTTATATATACTCAGGGTAATGTTTTCATCAATCAACGCATCCATTTGGATAACATAATGCAAATATTCTTCTATTGCCTTGGCTTTATTGGGTTTGGTTGTTAATTCATTAATCATAACACCTTCTTCCCATTGCATCTGATCCCGCACAAAAAAATAAAGAGCGTCATGCAAATCAAGATAACTGGTAGCCTGTTTTATTTTTCTCAAATTCCATTTCCCGTTCATGGTTGTTACAATAATCCGGTTCGTGTATTTCCATTTCGTCAATCTCATGCAACATCCCATAAAAACCACCTACAAACCCGCTCATTACCAACAACAAAACAACTGCAACAAGCACGTACCAATCCGTTACGCCAATCTCAAAATGGAATGTCTTTTTCATCATCTATTTGCATTTGTTTAAATTCCGAAGGTTGCAAATCGTTTTCATTGCCATCCCAATCTACAAAGTGCATCCTTGGCCCGATAAAACGGGTAACAATAGTATCCAGCGGACCATTGCGATGTTTGGCCACAATCAATTCGGCCTCCCCCTTTACCGAATTCCCTTCTTCATCCTCTTTAACCCCATAATACTCCGGCCGGTAAATAAAAATCACTATATCTGCATCCTGTTCAATGGCACCGGACTCCCTTAAATCGGCCAACTTGGGCCGCTGATTGCCTCCCCGGTCCTCCACCTTGCGGGACAACTGAGACAAGGGGATCACAGGTATATCGAGCTCCTTGGCCAGTCCTTTGATGCCCCGGGATATTTCACTTACCACATTTTCCCGTGACTGATTACGGCCCCCACCTCCCATAAGCTGTAGATAGTCCACCATGACCATTTTTATCCCGTGCAAATGTTTTAACTCCATGGCCTTGGCACGTAACTCCATGATGGTAATAGATGGGGTATCGTCAATGTATATCGGGCTTTGGGCAATCTTTACAAGGGCCATGTCCAGGGCTGCTTTTTCCGTTTCATTCAAATCGCCGGCACGTAT
>JAGYLD010000111.1 GCA_018401355.1 Bacteroidales bacterium | reverse complement strand
TATTCCGAAATGCCTGTCGATGACTTCAACCACTGGAAGTATGCAGTTTGTTGTGCAACTTGCACAGGATATTGTTTTATCATCTTTTTCTGCTTTGAGCTCCCTTTCGAAACGCCCGTACACCGTGTCATACCTGATCAGATATGCCAGTGTTTCGGGGTCGGTGATATCGTTCAGCATCACAACTTCAAAATCTTTATCTTCAAGTAATATTTTTAATACGGCCCTTCCTATTCTTCCAAGTCCGTTAACAGCCACTCTCATAATCTTGTCATTTTTTAAACGGTTACAGGAATCTCAGTTATCTTATCAGTGATTATTTATGGCATTGGAAGCATTACACTATCCGAATACTTTAACCAGCCCAATGATCAGTAGTGTAATGATCAGGAGCCAGAAAAAGACACCAAAAGTAATCCCCAATACCCGTGAAGTTTTGCCTTCCGATCGGATCTCTTCATCAATTTCTTCCTTCGTTATGATGGGCGATCGTGTCCGTGACGACGGAATCAATGCACCGATCAACAATGTGATGAAGAATGCTATCAAAAGATAGCTAAGCCACGGCACCCCCCAGTTCCTGGGGCCTATTGGCTCGATCCAAGTGCCGAGGGCCCATGTAAACATCAAAATGATAAGAAAGATGAAAATAATACCCCCGGCTGGGCCCGGCCCTTTCCGGCTGAACCCATAGCCAAGGATTATTGCAAAAATTAAGGCAAATAATGCGGAAAATACGATTGCTGCAATTAACATGTTATTCCGGTTTTACTTTATTTGGTGTTTATTTGAAAAATCATTATTTGAATTCCTCATTGGCCTCTTCAATACCGTTACCAATTTCATCAAGAGCTTTGTCAAGCCCGTCGGTGATTTTATCCCAGGCATCACCTGAGGATTCTCTAAGTTCTTCAAGTTCTGCGGCTGCCTTTGATTGCCTTTTTTTCAAAGAATCAACAAGATTTTTTGTTTGCTGACTTGCTTTGTTTCCTGTCGCTTTTATTTTGTTCTGAAGCTCATTTATCTGATCCTGCGCTTTATCAACCTGCTTTTGATATTCGTCGATCATTTCTTTCCGTTCCTCATCAAGGTAAGCTGCTGTCGTTTCACTTGCTTCCTTCATCTCTTCTTTCACATCCTTTGAAGAAACATCTTCCTTCTCGCTTTTCGATTCGTAATTGCACGAAAAGGCGAGAAACAGCACCATCGCTGATAATACCGCTACCAATGTTAAATTGAAAATCCGTTCAAATTTTTCTCTTGCTTTCATAACTTTTTTTTAAAGTTTTTATTTAATGCTATCAACATTTGATGATATTATGGAAAAATGCATGCCAAAAGACAGTCTGCTTCTCAGAAACCCGCTATTATATGATATTTAGAGTGATCCGGAAGGTTTTTGTTTCATTCTGCCGGGAATGGATTGTAGAAGTTTAGCCTCACTTATAGAGAACATTCCTCATTCATATATTATAATCGCCTGTTAAACCTTCCGGCATTATATGGCCAGGAAGCGTATCTGAAAGTGCAAGTCTTTATGGATCAGGATTTTTAACGCAGAATTTGTTATTTTTATCCATTACCGCATTTATATGAAGAATGATTGTTGATGGGATCAATTAAAAATCCAATTTTTTTATGGACCTAAACCAGGCTTTTGCAAGACCAATAGATGATGTTTTTAATGAACTGGATTCGTCGGAGAAGGGACTGGATTCGAAGGGGATAAAATCCAGGAAGAAGCAATATGGAAAGAATGTCCTGGAGGAGCAGGACAAAAGGAGTCTTCTCAGCATATTGCTGTCGCAGTTTACAAATCCTGTTGTTTACCTCCTTCTGGCAGCAGTTGTTGTATCCTTTATTTTTAGTGACTTTCCGGAAGCCATTGCTATCATTATTGTCATAATACTGAATGCTGCGATCGGGTTCTGGATGGAGTACAAAGCCCAGGTTTCCATGCAGGCACTGAAAAAGATCGATCCGCTTACCGTGAAGGTACGCAGGAATGATAAGAAACAATCTATCAAGGCTAAGGATCTTGTTCCGGGAGATGTGATCATCCTGGAAGCAGGAAACATTGTACCGGCTGATGCGAGGATCATATCTTCCATCGATTGCAAGGCTGATGAATCACCTTTGACAGGTGAATCTGTTCCTGTAGAAAAAGGACCCGGACAGATGGAACAGGATGCACAATTGCCGGATCGTTCCAATATGCTGTATAAAGGTACCGCCCTTGTTACAGGTAAAGCCGACGCGCTGGTGACTGCAACCGGCATGAATACAGAAATTGGTAATATTTCCAGGATGGTCAGTGATGCCGGCGACAAGGAGGTACCGTTGAACAGGAAACTTAGCCGGCTTGCCAACAGGCTGATATATATCATTCTCGGTCTTTCCGCATTGTTCTTCGTTTTTGGATGGATGGCCGGAAAGGAATTATATCTTATGTTGCAAACGGCCATAGCGCCTGAGCTGGCTGGCTGAGCCATCCCCGAAGGACTGCCGATTGTTACAAGCATTTCCCTTGCCAGGGGGATGCTGAGGCTAGCCAGAAAAAATGTGATCGTTCAGAAGCTTGCCGCTGTTGAAACCCTGGGAGAAACCACATTAATACTTACTGATAAAACGGGTACGCTTACTAAAAACCAGCTTACCCTCGCCAATGCTGAATTCCTGGATGGACAGGAAAATCTTGAAGAGATCGAAAATGCTCCATCCGGCGAGGCTTTTGATCATTTTTACAGAATATCAGTTCTCTGCAATGATGCGGTTCCCGATAACGGAGGCTACAAAGGTGATCCGCTTGATGCAGCGCTGCTGTTTTTTGCCAGGGAATTGGACGGGGCTAAATTTAAGAAAGTGAATGACCTCAAACTGATCACTGAGGATCCTTTTGATTCGGAAGCCATGTTTATGGGCACAGTGCACGAAACGGATAAAGGCTTGTATATTGCCGCAAAAGGAGCATCCGAAGTGATCCTCGAAAAATGTACTCATTATTTTGATCAGGGAGAGACCAAAGAGACCGGCCCGGATTTTACCGGCCGGTGGATAAAAAAGGACAAGGAATTATCTGCATTGGGAATGAAGGTCATCGCTTTTGCTTTCAGGGAAGAACCTCCGGAGAGACTTGATGAACTAAAGGAAAAGGATGATTTTGTTGAGAAAATGATCTTTTTGGGCCTTGCAGGATTTATTGATCCGGTCAGACCTGAAGTCATTGAACCGATCGGGAAATGCCACAAGGCGGGTATTAAAGTGGTCATGGTAACGGGCGACCATCCTGAAACCGCCCTTAATATTGCAAAACGGGTAAAGATCACCGAAGGTGATGGCGGCAAAGTATTTCATGGCAAAGACCTCAAAGGAGAACATGACTTTTCGAATGTAAGCATTTTTGCCAGGGTAGATCCTTCACAGAAACTGGGTATCGTTGAATATTACCAGGATCAGAAAGAGATCGTAGGAATGACCGGCGATGGGGTGAATGATGCCCCGGCTCTGAAAAAGGCCAACATCGGTATAGCCATGGGTAAACGGGGGACTCAGGTGGCCCGGGAAGTTTCTGATATGGTGCTGAAGGATGATGCCTTCAGTTCAATAGTGCATGCCATTGAACAGGGCAGGACCATTTTTGAAAATATCAAAAAATTCATAATGTATCAGCTTTCTTACCATCTGGCTGAGATCATTATTATTGCAAGCATCAGTTTTACAATGTTTATCCTGCCTTTGTATCCCCTTCAGTTGTTGTTTATCAATCTTTTATCGGATGTATTCCCGGCTTTGGCTCTTGGCGTAGGTAAAGGTACTCCTGCAATAATGGATAAAAAGCCCAAGGACTCTGATGAACCTGTTATTACGAAGCGAGACTGGGTGATTACAGTGGTTTACGGAGTTGTTATTGCTGTTTTTGTGATAGCTGCTTTTGTATTCTCCAGCGAATTCCTGAACTTATCTTCTGAAGTATGTAATAACATCGCATTTTTTAGTCTTGCCTTCGGACAGTTATTACATACTTTTGATATGCGATCTCCCGAAGAACCCATTTTTAATAACCAGATCACACGGAATCATTATGTTTGGATGGCTATTGGATTTTGCACCGTCGTCCTGATAGCGGCCTATCTCATTCCTGTTTTGAGCAATGCCCTTTCGTTTGTTGCACTCAGTAGTCAGGCCTGGCTTATCATCGCAGCAACAAGCATCCTTATGCTGGTTACCAACCAGGTAGTTAAGCAAATATGGAAGATTTAAGAAAAAGTTTCCTGTGCCGGGCAAATCCTTTGATTTTTTTATATCGTCAGGTTTGAGGTTATAGAGATACTGAAAATTTTTTATAAGCCCTTTTTAAATTATTTTCGTTTTAACATCTTCCTAAGCTCTTTCCAGGTATAGGTGTTGATGACCTGTTCTTTTTCAAGCCAGCCCCTTCTCGCCTGTGCAACCCCGTATTTCATATTTTTCAGTGATGAGAGGTTATGAGCATCGGTTGAAACAGCAAGCTTTAACCCAATATCCTTTGCCATGATGATTTGACTGTCATTGAGATCAAGCCGGTTGGGATCGGAATTCACTTCAAGAAAACATCCATTGTCCCTGGCTTCTTTCATTATTTCCTTCAGATCGATCCTGTACGGTTCCCTTTCTTGTATCCTTCGTCCTGTAGGATGAGCGAAAATGTTGAAGTACGGGTTTTCCATTGCCTTGAGTACCCTTTTGGTTTGCTTCTTTTCGGAAAGTTTCATGTTATAGTGAATGGAGCATACTACCAGGTCAAGATGCTTCAGAATTTCATTAGGGAGGTCCAGCTTACCATCTTCAAGAATATCAACCTCAATGGCTTTCAGTATCCTGATTTTTTTTTCCTTCTTGTTCAATTCATCTATTTTGTCTATTTGCTTTTGAAGCCTTTTCTCATCAAGACCATTGGCCATGGCAACTTTTTTGGAATGATCAGTAATGGCATAGTACGAATAACCAAATTCAACCGCTTGCTTTACCATATCTTCCATGCTGTATTTGCCGTCAGTGGCGTCGGTATGTGTGTGCAGGTCTCCCTTGATGTCTTTCAGTTCTATCAATGACGGCAATTTGTGGTTCTTTGAAGCGTCGATCTCCCCCCGGTTCTCTCTGAGTTCAGGCTCGATATAATATAGTCCCAGAACTTCGTACATTTCTTCTTCCGTTTCCGATGCAAGGCTTTTTTTGCCATCAAAAATGCCATATTCATTAACCTTCAGATCTTTGTCCTGCCCGATTTTTCTCAGTTGTATGGTGTGTGCTTTGGATCCTGTAAAGTAGAGCAATGCCGCACCCCATGACCTTTTTTCAATGATGCGAAGATCAACCTGTATCCCGGTATTCAGTCTTACCGATGATTTGGACTTCCCTTTTGACAATACTTTTGCGACATCTTCATAATCGACAAAGTAATCCATTGTTTTTCCCGGATTATCAGAAGTCACCAGGATGTCTATATCACCGACTGTTTCTTTATTTCTTCTATAACTGCCTGCAATGGTGATATTGCCGACCTTTTTCTTTAGGTATTCGATCAATGGGGCAGAGATATCCTCCGCCACATTCAGTTTGAACCTCTCATGACCTTTTTCTTCCATAAATTTTTCGACTTCTTCCTTCAGTTGTCCGGTGGTCTTTTTTCCAAATCCTTCCAACTTCTCTACTTTGTTTTTTTTTAGCGCATTTTTCAGATCTTCAATGGATTTGATCTTCAGATTATTGTATAAGATCCTTGTTCTGCCAGGTCCCATTTGCTCCAGTTTCATGATGTCAATGAGCGTTTCAGGAACTTCCTGTTTGAGTTTTTCAAGTTGCTTCAATTTGCCGGTTTCAGCTATCTCTTTGATTTTTTGCGCCATGCTTTCACCCAGTCCAGGCAATGATTTTATTTTTTTTTCGTCATCAGCAATGTCTGAAATATCATCCGACAATCCCGACACGGTTTTGGCGGCTTCCCTGTATGACCGCACCCTGAATTCATTATCCCCCTTTATGTCAAGGAGGTCTGCCATTTGGTTGAAAATTTCCGATATTTTTTGTTTTAATGCTGGCATACGCTATTTTTTCTGGCATTTTGGGCAATAATAACCGGTTCTTCCGGAAACTTTGATCTTTTCAATCTTTCCCTGGCATCGTGGACAGTTTTCACCCGCATCTCTTTTTGGCAGAAGGTATGATCCCGGCAGGTTCTGCGTTATGGCATCTTTTTCAATGGCCTTTTGAAGAACCTTTTTCATGTTCTTGAAGAGTTCCGCGATTTTCTCATCGTCAAGCTTATTGGATTTGATTTCAGGATAGATCCCTGACTGGAAAAGTATTTCGTCTGAATATACATTCCCGATGCCTGACATTTCCGATTGATCCATCAGGAAACTCTTGATCATGGCATGACTGTCCCTGACCTTGTCAGAGAATTCATCTTCCTGTATTTCAAGTGCGTCAACACCAACTTCATTATCGGAGATATATCCATCGATGCTATGGGTAAACTCAACACTTCCAAGTTTTCTTTTGCTTGTGTAGAAAAGAAAGTGATCATTCCCCAACCGTATCTTGCATTTTACGTATTTGGGATCTTCTTCATCCGATTCCCGGTATTCAAGCGAGCCAGTCATGCCAAAATGCATTACGATGCCTTTGTTGTTTTTGGTATTCAGAAACAGATATTTACCTCTTCTGAGGACTCTCTTCAATTCGTTGCCCTCAACATATTTTTTCATGTTGTGGTCGTTTGCATCAACAAAGTGCTTGTCTTTTATATCCACCTCTTCAATTGTTTGGCCGGTGGCATTTTCTGCAACATATTTGAATATTTCAACATCAGGTAACTCAGGCATTTTACTTCAATGTTTTGCAAGTTATTATTCAGCCAATTGTAATTTCATCAAATACGTCCCTAACTCCCGAAGTGAACATTGCTATATTCAGTGCAAGATTCTTTAGGTTTTGATGTTTGCATTCAATGAGCTTAGTAATTCATTGAAGCTATTCCTGTTCCATAAAATCAGACAGCATCCTGTTTTGGCTGTATTACTTCCGGGAGGCTCTGTTATAATGTAATACCCCGTTTGTTTTTATTTTAAAATGAACCTTGGAGCTTTGAAAAGGTCAGGGCTAACATGTGAAAATATTTGAACAATAGTGGAAGAACTTCTACATAGTTTTGAATGCACGAATTTGATAAAGAGCTGCTTGATGGCATTTATTGACCGGCTTTTCCTGTTTCACCGGCTTTTTTAAGGGCATATTTTGTTGTTACGGAACCCAGAATTTCGAAAAGTATGGAAGAAATGATCACAACGCCGATGACGATGTCTGAAATATTTTCGAATCCGGGTTCATTTTTCATGGTAAGTCCCAGCCCAATCACAATACCTCCCTGGGGGAGGAGTGTCCAGGGGACTAATTTTCTTAATTCGGGCTTACTTCTTGCTACCGGGGCCCCTGAATAAGTACCTGCCCACTTTCCGGCAAAAAGCAGTAAAACAAACAGGAATGTCAATTATATTTTCCGCTTTAAAAGCTGTGCATTTATGGCTACAATGATCGTGCTTATACTCATTAAAACAGCTC
>JAGYLD010000110.1 GCA_018401355.1 Bacteroidales bacterium | reverse complement strand
AAGTTCCGAGGCATCAGTATAAGAACTTACATCAACCCACCCTAAGTCATTGAATTCAAATAGATTTTCAAGTGTGGGATCTGTTCCAATTTGTGTACGGTTTACATCAGAGTCATCTGATATTCCTTTTGCAAGACCTGAGACAGGAATTTTGTTATCCAAACACATCATCATTTCAGTGTGCGTGGCATAACCTCCACCAGCATTAATAACAACTTTGTAAATGTAATCCCCCTGCAAATTGGTTGTAATTCCATCATTTTCCAGTAAAGTTGTTAGTTCACTTGAAGAAATCTGTGAATGATTAATTGTGATGAGACTATCACATCCATTGTTCCTCGTACCCTTTGCCAGTATAGCCTCATTGGTTTTGGAATCACCAATTTTGTTATGGCCAGCATCAGTTGTTAAAACTGTTAAATCCCACGTTAAAATTTCATCACCCGTATTAGAAACAGTAAGCGTCTGTGTGGTGATCTGTGGTGGGTTATTGTGTGTTTCGCTCAGCGATAAAGGATTGACTTCAATTTCAGAGTCACCTCCACCGGAACCTGAAACCGCTACATTTGTCGTTGTTGCTCCGGATGAAGCATTGGAGATATTCCCAGAATATGGTTGAACTGCTGTTGGACAGAATTTCACATAAATGGTCGTATTAACATTTCCGTTTGTTTGATTTACTGTTAAACTTGAGCTAAAGCCTGATGTTTCACTCACGGAAACCTGGAAGCCATTGGGTGCTGATATGGAAATATTTGAGGTGAGATTGCTTCCTTGTAAAAGGTAATCGAGTGTAATGCAATCACCAACTAATACCTCATCAAAAGGTAAGTATGACGGATTGACTGTTATATTTGGATTTTCAACCTCAGATATTGAACCGTTTTCAAATGTCAATTGGTATGGATTGTATCCACTGTTATAAACTTCTGTTTGAAAAGGATCATTGGAGAATATGAGTTCTGAATATCCTCCTACATATTCAAATTGTAATTCGAATAGCACAGATTCATCTGGAATATTTGCAAGGGGTTGAGAAGGGAACCAATTCGCTCCTATTTGTTCCCCGTTTGAGCCATATTGCCAATCACTGGCATTCATGCCAGTGTAAAAATTTACTACATCCTGATATTCCAATATGGAATAATCGTAGGCAACATTAATGTTCATCATTCCTGAACCATTGCTACAACCAGTGATCATAACGGGGATATTAATAATATCTCCTGGTTGAGCAAAATGATCATCTATAGTTAAAGTTACTTGTGCATTTGCAAAAAACACACTTAAAAATAATCCAAATATAATTTCAAATTTTTTCATAATAAATATTGTTTTATGTTTGTTATTTTAATTCTCCGGAATGTAACTACCATCAACATCACCAGAACAAAGTCCTTGAATATTAATTTCATAATTTGTTACACCACTCACAATTTCTATTTCTGATTCTTCGAAAACATAGTTTTCAGCAGTCCACTGTGGAACGGGTTGGAATGACAATTTCCTTCTCACATACAAGATATCAAGCATATTTATTGCCGCACTCTCATCAATATCACCAGCCAATTTTTGAAGATCATCCATCTGATATTGGAATGATAAGTATTGTCGCATTCTTAATACGTCAAGCATATTTACCCCACCCCATTCCTTATCACACTCTACAGTTATTTGGTAATCGCCGGTATTTGAAACTGTGAATTCATATTCACCATTTGTATTTGTTTGGGTTTGTTGTATTAATTCTCCACTCTGTGAGAAAAGCGATACAGTTACATCTGAAAGAGCATTTACTTGCTGATTATGATAATTGATCGTACCGAAAATGTAAAAGTTTTGATTGGAGAATAATATCGACATTTCATTTCCAAAATCACTTTCATTCCCTGTTTGATCAACCGCTGTTAATCTGTAATAGTAGGTTTGCCCAGTAATCAGATTCTCATCATCAGTAAATTCTGTATTTGAAGATGATGGAATTGTTGCTATAAGTGTAGTCGGGTTTGATTGAGTGCCTTTGAATAGTTTATAATTATCAATATCAGATTCCTGATTTGGCAACCAGTCAATAATGATTTCATTGCCATCCTGTTCAACCGTTGTTAACACTGGTGGCTCTGGTGCTGTAAAATCTAAGTTTTTATATGAATCCATCAATCCCATCCCGGCAATTTGTGTATCCCGTAAAAGATAGCCGGCAACCACAATTGCATCCTGTCCACTAAAAGCATTATTGAAATATTTAATCAAAGCATCACCTTCATGAGATAACTCATCCGATATTAGCATTGCGGAAAGAGGATTCACAAGTTGTCCACCAATTAATATGGTATTGAACATTGAAGCCTTTTCGATTAGTTGATTTGTGCTGTAATCTTCAACTTTAAACATATTATCTTGGTCGATCCCCACTAAAATCTGAATATCTTCAGCAGCTTCAAGATCATCTTCCGGGTAAATTATAGCACAATTATTCCATGAAAAATCATAAAGGTTTCCGTTGACTTCCGGCACAACAAAAAACGATTTATTAGTATAAGTAATTGGTGTAACAAGTTCATTATTTTGGATGACATAACTTTTAGTACCCCATGCTCCATAAGGTCCATCATTAATAATCTCCTCATATAAGAACTGATTATTAATCGGGTTTTGAATTATGCCAATTTCGCCGGGCACTCCGTCAGGTTTTAATAAAAAGCTGGCTAAAGTGGGTACTGGTGAATTTGATATTCCTTCATACGTAATTGACAAGTTAATGGTTTCTCCGGGCCGATAGATGTTTTTATCCGGTATCACACTAACAATTTTTCCATCACTGGTAATGGTAACATCTATTGGATATTCATTGTAAAGTTGTTCGCCATTTACCACCCAGGAAATCTGGACATAAAGTGTTTGAACATCTTCTAATTCATCTCCATAAGTAGAAAACCAGGAATCCGGAATTGAAATGTTTGCAGTAAAATCATGATATGAATCAGGTTGTATCGTGAACGGTTGATTTGATGTAGTAGCCGTTACGTCTCCGTTCTCGGCTATGATACCAATATTGTCAATACTAGCAATATTTACATAATCATTATTTACTCTGATTGAGATTGGTGTTGTTTCTCCTAAAAGAACAGTACCCTCATCAGGATTTGCAAGTGATGCCCTCAAAAGTCCATTAGAATATTGGCCGTAAATAGCTCCCAGGGCTCCAAGATAACCCGCCTGGTTAATCAATGATTCTGTAAGAAAACTATTGTATTCTGCTTTGCCATCATCAAATTCATTAACAAGCAAATCGTAATCATTTTCCAGTTCGTCAATTGTAGATTGTTTAGCACCAACCCACCATGACACTAAATTTGAATTTGTGTTTCTGATATGAGTCAGGTGCTGCAGTTGTATTCTTCCATACTCGGCCATTAATCCATTGAATAAATTCGCCCACTTGGAATAAAACTCACCATAAAGTTTTTTGAGATTTGCCGCATTTTCTACTGAGTAATCCATTTCTTTAATTTCTTCAATTTGTCCCAGGATTATATGTAAATCGCTACACACTATATATAATGCATCAGAATGCGCATCGCTTAACCAGGCAAATATTTTAGCATCCTCTTTTAAATCACCCAAACCGCTCGCATTTAAAATCACCTCCTCAGCCAGATCATACACAATACCAGAAGCAAAATTATTGGCTTTTGTTTGAAATCCATTATACTCAGTGGTAAAGCCGCCTAAATCTCCTATATTGGCAGCATTCTGGGCGTTCCTTAAATGATTGGCCATTTCGCTAATATCTTTAATCATTTCTTTACCTTCGTGCAGCTTTTTTATTGCTTTCAAAAAGTCAACTGAGAGATTTTGAAACAATGACCCCTGCATCTGCTCAAAGACAGATAATTCCCCGCCATAAACAGCCTGAGCAGTAATTAACGTTTGTACATCTTGTTCATTTAAACCCTCTAATTGACCCTGGTTGTGTAGTTCAACGATTGCGCCACTGATCAAATTAAATAAATTGGGCCCTCCGGTGAGTTTGGCTTTCAAAATTTCATTAGCTCCCCAAAATGCCATATTACCAATGGTTATTCTATCTACCTTTCTTTTATTCTTAAAAAGGAAGACTGAAAGGTTTTCGATTTCTAAATCAGCAGTCCACCATTTATCCAAATCAAAATAATTTTTAAAGTTATACATCTCCTCTTTTAAGGTTCCCAAAGTATGTTGATCGAAATAAGCTGTTTGGTAAAGTATGTCAGATATGTTAGCGTCATCAACAAAATTCGCAATATTGTATTCAGGATCAACCCCTTTGAATGGTAATTTAATTGTGCCTTCTCCGGGTTTTTCAAATGTGAGTATTGAATAGTCTTCATTGAATAATGAAAAACTGACTATTTCGCCCGTAAACGAACCGTAAAGTTCTTCAATTATATTATCATTTTTATGAACTGTAATTATATCCTCCCACAGTCCTTGTTGGCCAGTCTCACCTGAATCAGGGTCATGCTTGTCAGCAATGTTGCCTTTAATTTGAATATCAAATTCATCAACATCGGGAGGTACTATTTCAAGCGTATAACTCCATGTTTGATTCGAGTATATGGTATTTGTACGTATTGCATTAATCAACAAATAATCAGCAGGATAATCACAATTTTTTGTGCCAGTAGCTATGTTTACCTTGCATATAGGTTCACCAGCAAAGTAAAATTCGGGAATGACATCAAATCCAGTTTGACCTAAAATTTGTACCGGAGCTGTGTTTCCTGTGAAAATTGGAAATGAAACATCAAGGTTTGCTGAAACATTGCTTACTTGCGTTCCTGTATTTACTAACGAAATCGTTATCTCGAATGGCTCTTCAGGCTCAAATGTTGCGGGTATACTATAACTTATTTGTGGTGCTGATTTACAGTGTCCATAAAAATTCTGGATTTCCATTCCATCTACATTTATCGAATATGAGGATTGTTCCCAAAGGTACGCGCTATGTGATATACTAACGATATGATTTCCTGGTGAAACATTTTCAATCTCATAATTACCTTCCCAATCTGTAATTGCTGTTTTACCATCGATTGTTATTGTTGCATCAGGTATTACATCAAAACTATTCAAGTTTGATTTTGCCTGACCAGATACTGTGAAAGTTTCTTCCTGTGGAATAATAACCACTTTTTCCCAAACTCCTTGCTGGCCAATAGTTCCACTGGTTGGATCGCGCTTATCGGCAATACTTCCTTTAAAATATAATGTTATTTCTTCAGTTTCAGGAGGTGTCACTTGTAATTTATAATTGATCTCCTGATTATATGAAAGACCATTTGATCTGGAGGCTGTATATAATAAATATTCAGCTGGATAATTGCAATTAATAGTACCATTACTCATATTAACATTACAAATGTTTTGTCCCTGCTCAAAGGGTTGTGGGTTACCGTCAAAACCACTTTGTGAGATAATTTGTACATTATCTTTGTTAGCAAAATCAGGGAATGAAACATCTAAAAAAACACTTACATTTGATACTGCATAATTGGTATTTTTAATTTTTGCAGTAATTTCAAAGGGTGCTCCCGGAGTGAAATTCGAAGGTAAATCATAAGAAATCTCGGGTGTTGCTTTACAGTGTCCATAAAAATTCTGGGTTTCATTTCCGTTTACATTGATTGTGTAAGATGATTGTTGCCAGTTAAAATCATTTTGGGAGATAGAAATCGTATGTGACCCTTGAGATACATCATTGATTACATAACTGCCATCCCAATCAGTAACAGCACTTTTACCATCAATTGTTACCGTTACGCCCGGGATAATATCAAAATTATTGGCATTCGATTTTGCTTTTCCTGAAATTGTATAATAGTTGATCTGGAGCACCGCAAATGGACCATATGAGTTTTTATTATTATTTTCATTTGACTCAACAATTGCATTTCCAGGATCAACCCATACATTTAAATATTTACTATTACCCACGTCACTTTCGTCAAAGGTATATGAATCATGTTCGGAGGAAGATTCTCCAGGATCAAGTATTCCGTATGAATCCGAGCCTATTTGATTTGAAAAATCACTCGTAGAGTTTCCTAAATAATACTTTACATAACCACTTGAATTCGTTGGGCCCTCACCAATATTGGTAACAACAATATCCCAATCTACATCATCACCAACATAATACGGAGGATTAATATCAGGGTCTGGCTCAGATACAACTAAATCAGGGTCAAATTCAACTGGATCTTCAGATACACCAATCCAGATCCAATCATCATCAACACTTAGCGTGTACATTCCGGTATACCATGACCAATTTGACCATGGGTCAAATAAATATGAAGTTGAAGATGAAGTTACCTCTTCTAACCATCCAACAGTACTGGTACCCAGATATGAATAATTTGGAGTGCCACCTGTGACGTATACTCTGAACTTTAAATCGTCTCCTGATCCTTCATCAATTATTATGTCATTTCCTGATTGATTGTAAAAAGTTGTTTGCTGTTGTTCACCATTATGAATGTAATACGCTGTAACTTTCAGTAAAGAACCGTTTTCAGCAATTACTATTTTCATAGAAAAGGAAAAGACTATAAAAATAAATAATTTGATAATAAAATTTTTCATAGTGCTAAAGTTTTTGATGTTTATTCCTTGAATGTGTTGTTAACAAATTTTTGTAAAAATATTGAGATAGAAGTCCTTATCAAAGCATAATTCCGGATATTTAGTGAATGATATGTTTTGGTTATTAGGGAGCATATTCTGTTGAGTGAAGTAAGAATGAATTTTTATAATTGATAGCTTCAAGTATGGGAGAAATGATAATCACAGAGGAAAAGCGACTTGATTTTGTACTTTAATCAATAGTTTTGTGAACAAATGGCTTAAAGTAAACATATCCAAATCAAATGAATATCGAATTAATTCCTGACGTCCACCTTACTATCAGCATCCGGTTTGCTGTTTTACCTGCTTCAAAGAATGAGCGGGTTGATAAAACACAAATTGTGGAGGAAGTGGCAACAAGCTTCTACTGGGATTTTGTAGTTGAGGGTATGCGTAGCCGGTCATCTTCCTTAGGTGAAATAGGTGAGGATTATTTTTTTGCGTTTCTTCCGGGATCACAAAAGGATGAAAATTCCGAAACCATAGAGGCGGAGTTTTTAATCTTTACAGATAGTTGCAGGGCAGGTGTCAATGAAAAGGAGTATCAGGATAAGATTACCAGGTGGTTTGGTCCGGGGGTTGAAATTACTTTTGTAACTAATCAGGGTATCCGTTTTTCGGATCAGACATTACAAAAGCTTAAGCAGCATGCCGGCTATAGCATTGTATTCAGGGATTTCAAATACTTCATCGATACCAAAGATGATCTGCTTATCCGCATTATGTATGGCGGCAGCGGTTACTTTTGCTCCTCTTCAAGTATTACACGATCCTCAGTCAGGAAAACAGAAGATCAGGAAAAGATGAATGAGGCGTTTTATCATGTGCTGTTGGAGCTGGGCATGAAAGAAGCAAAAGATCACAGGCTTGGCGGGCAGGAGGATAGCTTCATGTGTGAAATCGTGGACAATTATGAAGTGCTCGAACTGCAGGTGCCATTTAAGCGTGGCATCGGAACCTTTGGTGAAAACCTGCATAAAAACCTGGCAGCCTTTTTCGGCCCG